>DATMAT010000020.1 GCA_035559815.1 Thermodesulfobacteriota bacterium | reverse complement strand
CACGGCGGATGAGATAGTCGTACACTGCCATCACGGCGTAAGAAGCCTGAGAGCAACCACATTCTTAAGAAACCTTGGATTCAAAAAGGTGAAAAGCCTTAAAGGCGGAATAGACGAGTGGGCCATCAACTACGACCCGCTTATGCCGAGATATTAGAGGCTGATTTACTTATGACTTTTCCTTTACGTACGCTATGGGGAAATAATTCCGCATAATCACCAGTTAGGCATATTTTGAATGCCTACTAGAGAAAAGGGACAGATTATAAAAGATATTTGCTTTGCCTTGTCTGCTGGAAATGAGCAGGAGGCGAAGGATATTGCACGCCGAGAGTATCCTTTTGAAATTACTGAACGCTCAAAACGTAGAATTACAGATGTTGTGCGCACCAAAATATTTATTCGTGATGGCTTCATTGATCGTTATTCAGGACAAAAGCTCGTTTATCCCGGAACAATTATGCTTCTAACAGTTCTCTTACCGAAAGAATTTCCTTACCATCCAGCCTGGAAGATGGATGCCAGTCATGTTTTCTTGTGGGAGCTTTGGCCCACCATAGATCATGTGTTTCCAGTTGCTAAAGGAGGCGCGAATGATGAGTCCAATTGGGTTTGTACATCAATGTTGAGGAACGGAATCAAATCCAATTGGACTTTAGATGAAATCGGATGGGAATTATTACCGCCCGGAGATTTCAGCGAGTGGGATGGCTTAATTCACTGGTTTATTGATTATGTGGCAAAGCACAAAGGCGTTCTTGAGAATAGAGAGATAAACAGGTGGTATCAGACAGGAGTAAAATGCCTGAAAGTGTAAGCCCATTGTACGATTCTTAATAACGCAAAGCAACCAGCCGCAAACCAGTTGTGGCTGGCATAAACACGTTAAAGCTTAGATTACATCCTTGACTAAAAACCCTAAGTTACATTAGGATATACAGCCTTGCTTCACAGAAAATAAAACCTAGTCCTGTCATATATGTCAGATAAAATCAATTCGCCAGAAATAAAAAATGGTAGGGGAATCTACCGAACCTCACTCCTTATCGGAATCTTCTTAATCTCGGCATCCGGGCTCATGCTGGAGATTACGCTCACGCGCATCTTCTCCGCGACTATATGGTATCACTACGCATTCATCGCCATCTCCGTTGCCCTTTTCGGCTGGGGTTTGGGTGGATTCTTCCTCCACGTGCTTAAGGAAAAGGGGATTATAAAATCCAATCCCGGCTCGCTGGCGACTGCATCGCTTCTATATTCCATCTCCATCCCTTTATTCCTCTGGATTATCATCAGCCTTCCAGCCACTCCTGATTATCTGAGCCTTTACTTTATAACATCGGTCGTCCCCTTTTTCATTGCCGGTGCTGCGCTTGGGCAAGCATTCGATATTTTTAGGAGACTCATCGGGAAACTCTACTTTTCAGATTTGATAGGAGCCTCCTTTGGAGCTTTGGCCATTACCTTAGTACTTGGACTTCTGGGCGGAGAATCAGCCACTCTCTTTATCGGGATGCTTGCCGGAGCGGCTTCAATATCTTTTTCCACACATCACCCCAAGTTTTACAAGACGAAAACCTTCTACCTTTCTTTAGCCTCTATATTTACTATTGTTCTTTTAATAGTCTTGAACGGTCAATTTCAGATACTCACCATTAAAAAAGCCCCTTCCAAAGGCTTATACCAGCACATGGAGTCGGACCCCGGGCTCCATATAGTCTTCACCGGATGGAATTCCTACTCCAGGATCGACGGCGTCGAGGGATTCGACCCTCCGCATATCGCCAGGATCTATATTGACTCGGACGCCTGGACTAACGTAGTCAGGTGGGACGGTAATACAGAAAGCATTTCCGAAGAGGCTACGGACTGGTTCCGGTATATGCCCTTCCACCTCAGGCAACAACCGAAAGCCCTCATAATCGGGCCGGGCGGTGGAGTGGATGTCCTCCTTTCTTTGGTAGCCGGAAGTAAAAACGTGACTGCGGTAGAACTTAACCCACTGATAGTCGATTTCGTCAGAAGTTACGGCGAGAAAGCGGGAAACATCTACAATAACCAAAATGTTAACCTAGTCCTGGACGAAGGACGGAACTTCATTAGCCGGTCGAATGATAAGTACGACATTATTTCACTTAGCTTCGTTGACTCCTGGGCGTCGGTTTCATCAGGAGGTCTGGCGCTTTCCGAAAACTATCTTTACACCACCGAGGCGTTTCAAGAGTATTTTGATCATCTAACCGATGGCGGAATACTGGTCTTCATAAGATGGCAGGTAGATATCCCCAGGCTGGTCTCTAATGCAATCTCCATGATGAAGAACTACGGAATTCCACCTAAGCTTGCCGGAAATCATATTGCGATTTTATTAGAAGACAGGCCAAGAGAGAACGAGCCTACCCAGATGATTTTCATGCTGAAAAAGACGCCGTTCTCAAAAGAAGAGAGCCTAAGAATAAAGAATCTATCGTCAGAGTATAATCCGGTTCATATTCCGCATATTGCTTCTTCATCCCCTTACCAGGAGCTTTTCGGTGGAAAGATTACCCCAGACCAGTTCTATGCTTATTTTGACCACAAAGTCGACCCGGTCAAAGACGATAGCCCATTTTATTTTGCCATCGAAAAGCCATACGGGATTCCCAGCTATCTGATGAAGCTCATTTTGATACCGGTCATAGCTACACTGTTATTTTTCGGTTTCTCCATTTCCTACAGTAATGAAATGATTGGATTAAAAGGCGGGCTTCTTGTCATTTACTTTGTAGCGCTTGGCCTTGGGTTCATGCTGGTAGAAATATCCATACTCCAGAAATTCATACTGCTTTTGGGACACCCCATTTTCACTCTATCGGTGATACTTTTTTCTCTCCTCCTATCCGGCGGTATAGGCAGTTACTTGAGCGGCCGCTTTGAAGAAAAAGCCCTCTTGAGACGGATGGGTATGGTGTGCCTGCTTATATTTCTTATTTCCACAATATATGCATTATCTTTGCCATTTCTCATTAAGATTTTCCTTCCCTTTTCTATCGAAACGAGGATAGCTGTCACTTTTATCCTACTATTCCCGCTCGGCCTTCTGATGGGAATGCCGTTTCCGCTGGGAATCCGGGTAGTAAGCAATTTATTAAAAACCGGGGTTCCCTTCTACTGGGGGCTAAACGGTATTATGTCCGTATTCGGCTCGATAGCCGCGGTCATTATAGGGGTGGGGATAGGCTTTACATTCACGACGCTAGCCGGCAGCCTGTCTTATCTAATCGCCGCTCTTTGTGTTACTGTGATTTCTACTAAGCTTAAATAAATCAGGATGCAAGGCTTCTTCGTGAGGGTAGTCGAACGATGCAGGACACATGATTAGCAACTTTTTACATGTATCTTCTATCCTTTCATTCGTGTACATTAGTGTTAATCCGTGGCTTAACAACTTTAGGAGTGGGCAGGAAGGGAGTCGAACCCTTACGAGCGTGAAGCTCAGCGGCTTTTGAGGCCGCCGCGTCTGCCTGTTCCGCCACCTGCCCTTGTTTAGGTTGGGAATATATTATTCTTGTTAAAGGATAAAGAATCAATAGTAGGGGCGACCCGGCGGGTCGCCCCTACAGAAAAAACTCATTTCACCTTGACCCATTATACAGGTAATACCAATAGAAAGCGGAAATGACCAGTGAATGGGTAATCTTGCCCTCGGCAACCAAGCTCGGAATACTCTCGACCGGCGTCACAAAGCAAGCTATATCCTCCGTGCCCTCAAAATTCGGCTCTTTAATCTTTACTGCATCCTTGGCCAGAAAAGTGTGGCAGGTATTATCCTGGATCGCCGGGTTTGGGTGAACCTTCCCCAAAAAAATCCAGTCATCGGATATATAGCCGGTTTCCTCCAGTAACTCTCGCTTTGCCGACTCGAGCGGGGTCTCACCCGGGTCGACCATACCGCCGGGAATTTCCAGGGTAAGAGACTGAACCCCGTGCCTATATTGTTTTATCAAAATTATCTCCCGCTCTGGTGTAATCGCCACCACATTCGTCCAGTCAGGAGCTTCGATCACATAAAAATCGTGGCTCTTTCCAGTCACCGGAGAAGAGCTTATATCCCTTCTGGTAGAGAAAACCCTATAAAAATTCAGCTTCTCAGATTTGACTAGGTTCCACTTTTTGATCATGGGATAGAGATTACCATCTCGTAACATATATTCATACTCTCACAATCTCTAAAGAGAATATGAAACTGTCACTCTAGCGAGGTTAGTCTACCAATCACCTCGTTTAACTCGGACCGGCCTTTCCGGTAGTCGGAATGTTTTTTAGTTGTAGGGAACAGCATACCTATACTGGTCGAAGTATATGCGTTCTTTACAAAAGCCTAAATCATGAATCCCGCAAACACACAAAGATAACAAGAAAGCCTGACATGAACTGGCCGAGTGAACTACTTGCTTATACGATTAGAAGCTAGATTCTAGCAAGTCACCTGAAGACATTAAAATCAATGCATCCAGCGGACATCAAAGCGATGAAGTCCCTCCTCCCGGGCTATCTTCAACGCTTCCTCATACTCGGCGCGGTTAGTAGAACGGTTAATATCCTTGTATTTTTGGGGAAGCTTTAAAACCCTGCCCTCCGGTCGGTACTGGTCCATGACATTCACATATGTATCCCTGGATACCTCATTGGCGATGAAACGGAAAATCTCTCGTGTGCCGGCTACCCGGTTGGGCATAACCAAATGACGGACAAGGACACCGCGGAGCGCCAGGCCGTTTTCATCGAACCTAAGCAGGCCTACTTGTCGGTGCATCTCCTTCACCGCGGCCCGGGCAACCTCCGGATAGTCCCTTGCCGCCATATAGAAGAAGGAGAGATCTCTATCCCAGAACTTGATATCCGGCATATATATGTCCACAATGCCGTCCATTATCTCAAGGGAGTGAAAAGAGTCATAGGCGCTGGTGTTATATACAATCGGCAACCTCAAACCCATCTCCATTGCTATGGGAATCGCTTCCATCACCTGAGGGACAACATGCTCCGGGGTGACAAAATTTATGTTATGGCAGCCCGTTTCCTGGAGATGAATCATGACCCTGGCCAGCTCTCCTGGCGTGAGCACTTGTCCGTTTCCCTCCCAGGATATATCAAAGTTCTGGCAGAAGACGCATTTGAGGTTGCAAAAAGAGAAGAAAATCGTGCCCGAGCCGTTCCAGCCCCTTAGGCAGTCCTCCTCGCCAAAGTGTGGAAAGGCGCTGGCAACATAGGCGTAACGGCCGGTTCTACAAACAGCGGTCTTGTTTTCCAGCCGATTTACATGGCAATTACGCGGGCAAACCTCACAGCTCTCCAGCACTCGAAGAGCCTGCTCTACCTTTTCATCGAATATGTGTTTGTCGGTCTCATAGGAACGAATATAGGCAGGGACAAAATTCCTTCGAGGAATAACCCACTTAGATTGGGAGATATAATCCGGAGGTTGCCTCCTGAATATCCTGTCTAACATATTACCACCCCCAATTATCAACTATCCAAAATTATAATATTTCGGAAGAGCAGTCTCAAATAGGCCCAATGTTTTCAAATAGACTTTTAATTTCAGGCTCTATTTTGATTTTATGGTTGAAATGTAGAGAATATAATCGTGGTTGATAAGGAAAAGGTCATCGCCGCAAGCCGGGATTACCTCTATTTAAAAAGGAGGGGCTACTCTACTCGTTCCATCCTGGAGATAGTAGGAAACCATTTTCAACTTAATACCGAAGAGCGAAACGTGCTTTTCAGAGGATTTTTCACCAAAGGTGAAATTAAAGCCAGAGGAAACAAAATAGTGGGCGAGAGACAAATAAAAGGGAAACTACTTAAAGTCGACGGTTATAATCAACTTATCACCATCGAATCCTATCGAAAAGGAAATTTTGTCTTTATTGCCAGAGATGGGGTGGTTAGAGATTCAGCCTCGGTTCACCGCTCCTATAAATTAAGCCCATTCACAGAGGAGATTTTAGACAAGCTTCTGCGAGAGATAGGTGGCCTAGGGCTCGAAGGGATAGAATTCTACTTTGATAGACCGGTATCCTTCTCCGGTGAGTTATGCAAGATGGTAAATCAACTAATGTTGAAATACGACTTGAATGGCAAGGCAGAAACAGTAGAAAACCCGGATTACATTTTAAAAAAAGCCGAGCTGGTGGCCACTTCCGATTCGATCATAATTAAGTTGGCTGCGAATATATTCGACCTGGCCGGATGGTTTATACGTCACATCTGGAGGGGGAATTTGGTAGACCTCGGCTCTAGCTCACGAGAAACCCTAAATATAACTTAGTTTAGGACAAATAATTCTCCTAACCTCTAGACAAAAGTTATAAGCATACATTCCGAATTAAGCTTATAGAAAATCAAAAAAGATAACGGCAAAGAGTAAAAAGGCTTAAGCTGATAATATAGTATAATACCGTGATATAAGATAAATCCGACTAAAGTCTCATTCAATTTAGTCCAACCCAACCATATCTTATTGCCATGTCCAAAACCAAGGGTAGTAAAGGAAAGATGACAAAGAAAGGAAAAAGAAAGAAAAGCGCGAAGAAAAGGATCCTGGTTGTAGACGATGACGAAATCATTGTCGGTTTAGTGAAGGAAATATTAGAGGGAGAAGGGTTTAAGGTGGAGGTTGCAAGAGACGGAATGGAAGGCCTGGAAAAGATAAAGAAAGATGGATACGATGCAATAATCTCCAACATGAATATGCCTCGAATGAAAGGCGATAAGCTCTACTTGGAAGTGAAAGGGTTAAGTCCAACTCTGGCAAAAAAAATAATATTTATCTCGGGAATCATAAACGATTTTATTAAGTCGACCGGAAATCCGTACCTGAAGAAACCCTTCTCTCGAGAGGAACTCGTAAAAACAGTCAAGGATATCATCGGGTCATACAAAAAATCATAAGATAAAAGCAGATTCCAAAAATTCCTAGTTAGCGTTAATCTAACAAACGTTACGAAAGTCTTCAGGCTTCCGTAAATATATGTAGCCTTAAAGACCTCCATCAGGAATAAATTCTTGCTGATAAATAACCTTAACCCAGGGGGGTCAGACTGAACCCAACAGATAAAGTGGGATACTTAATCGCGGATCTTTATTTTCTCCAAATTCTCCCAGGTGCTTTCAGAATACCAAATTTCTACGAACTCCAGGATGGAATTTATCTCCCTCTTGTTTATTTCCTCTCCCACGGGTCTCCTAAGAAGCATCTTTATACTGTGAAACGCATCGCCATTCTTACTGGCAAGGTCCCTGGCCGTCTTCCTGGCCGCTTCATCAAGATTCTCCTTTGATACCACTTCATCGATCAACCCTAATCCTCTTGCCTCCTCTGCGGAATACATCTTCCCGGAGTAGAGAATACGCTCTGCATTTCTTCCGCCGACCCAATGTTTAAGGATAGAGACGGCACTGGCAAACACCGACGAGCCAAAGGTTATCTCGTTCAAGGAGATCTTTGCCTTATCGGAAACCATAAGACGGTAATCACAGGCTATGGCAAGCATGCATCCACCGGCAACTGCGTGACCGTTTAGAGCCGCTATGACCGGCTTCGGGTACTGAAAAATATAGCTTATCAGTTCGGTAAACTTAGCCAGGAATCTGGTGAACGCGTCTTTTGGATAACTCAAAAATTCGGGAACATCAAGGCCAAAAGAGAAGAAGCTACCTACACCGGTCAGGATTATAGCCTTCACCTGGGCGTTCGGCTTATCGGCTAGTTTTTGAAGGCATTCATAAAGCTCTTCCACCAAGGGTTCATTGAGAGCGTTTACTTTCGGCCGGTTAATAGTAACAACTGCGATGTCTTCATCAATGGAAAGATTTATGAAGCCCATATTCTCCTCCTAACGTTTTATGGTGAAAGTTCGAGTTTCTCTAATGTTTTCATACCTCACCACCAAATAAACAGATTATTAAGAATCCAATCCGGATTTTTGATACCCGCTTTCCTTTTAACAACTTATTTTAACCTTTTCATCATGCTTATTCCACAATCCTGTTCCTGGTAAGAGAACCTTTAGCCTGCTCCTTAACAAATTTGGAAAACCGTATAAAATACATATCTTCAAATGGAGATTCATACCAAATAAAATAGATGCAACAAAGGAGAAACGTCAATGAATAAGACTTTTACATCGCTTTTGGTTTTAGCTTTATTTTTTTCTTTGTACCTAAGCTTTGCGGCTGTTAAAGCCGAAACAAAAGGCGACCCCGCAGCGGGAAAGGAGAAGTATGACCAGATTTGTGCCTCCTGTCATGGACCTGGGGGAAAGGGAGACGGTCCGGCGGCGGCAGCTCTCGACCCAAAGCCCAGAGATTTGAGCGATGCTCCTTACGTATCCACACTCACCGACGAGCACATATTCAAGACAATCAAAGAGGGCGGTGCGGCAGTGGGTAAATCACCGTTGATGCCGGCCTGGGGCGGTGCTTTGTCCGACGACGATATTTGGAACGTTATCGCCTACATAAGGAAAGATATTTGTAAGTGTGAGTATAAAGCACAACAATAGCCGGTCTGGAAGTGAGGCGTGATTCTCCCGCCTCACTTCCAACCAAAACCACATAACCAGTAGAACCCATTTTTTGAACACATACGCCCTTGATGTTACAATCTCTTTCCAAGTTCAGCGTGTGCTAATGGAGAGGTGACCGAGTGGCCGAAGGTGCACGCCTGGAAAGCGTGTAGGGGGTCAAAAGCTCCCTCGTGGGTTCGAATCCCACCCTCTCCGCCAGTGTGTAAAGCAATCTAGCCACGAATTAACACGAATGAGCACTAATGTAAATCGATTAAGGGTAAACTATAATACTAAATACCAAAGGCATGATGTACGATACTCGTTGCAAGCAAAAAACTTTTTATAGATCCTGCACTATGTATTACGAATCGTGTATCTTTATTATTCGTGTCAATTTGTGTTCATTTGTGGCTAAACATAAAAAATAACCTAAGTTCCAGCTAGCTAGGCCCGTGCGGCAGGGACTTGCAAACCCCGCCAGGCCTGGAAGGGAGCAACGGTAGTAAGACCCCCTGAGCGTTGCGGCAAACCTGGCTAGCTGGTTTAAATCTTAAGGTGACTAATGTCCTACTTGGTTCTTGCCAGAAAATGGAGGCCTAAGACATTCGATGATGTTATCGGCCAGGAATATATCACCCAAACACTCAGGAATGCTGTATCTACAGGCAAAATCGCCCATGCCCTGATTTTTTCCGGCCCTAGAGGAATAGGCAAGACCTCGACCGCCCGAATCGTAGCCAAGGCTCTAAACTGCGAGAAGGGACCGACTCCGGAGCCTTGCTCAACCTGCACCTTTTGCCAGGAGATATCCGAGGGAAAATCATTTGATGTGATCGAAATCGACGCCGCATCCCACACCGGAGTGAACGATGTTAGGGAAATCATAGAGAACATAAAGTACTTACCCTCCTCCGGAAAAACAAAGATTTACATAATCGACGAGGCACACATGCTCTCCCAGTCCGCCTTCAACGCCCTTCTCAAGACCCTGGAAGAACCCCCCCCACACGTGCTCTTTATTCTGGCTACCACCGACGTTCACAAGATCCCGGTAACCATTTTGTCCCGTTGCCAAAGGTACGATTTCAAGAAGGTTCCGACAGAGAAGATAAAAGAGAGGTTGAGATTGGTAATATCTACGGAAGGGATAGAGATTCCCGACCAGACCTTATACCTGATATCCCAGGAGGCGGACGGCGGCCTTCGAGATGCTCTAAGCCTGCTAGACCAGCTTGTAGCCACATTTGGCTTGGAAATTAAGCACGATGAGGCGGCAAAGATTCTAGGGATACTAGACCGGTCATTGTTGAGATCAACCCTAAAATCAATCTTCAACAAAGACCCCAAGCGCTGCCTGGAAATATTGAACGAAGTGAGCAACAAGGGTATAAGCCCCAGACGATTTGCTGAAGACCTGTTAAAGACGATGAGGGACGTCCTGGTGATAAAAGCCTGCGGCAAGGAAGCAGTTCCCGGGCTTTCCGATGAGGAAAAGAGAGAGCTTGAAGCCCTATCTCAAGGACAAAGTGTGGAGAACCTGGAAGTTCTTTTCAACCTCATGCTCCAGGGTTCTGAGGACGTCAACAGGTCGTTTTATCCAAGAATGGCCCTGGAAGCAACGCTGATTAAGCTCGCCATACTGCATACTACGGTACCGCTTGAGGAAATCCTCAGGAAAATCGAAGCCCTTCATAAGAGAATCGCCGGCGGCAACCCCATTCCGCACCAATCAGACGATTCCTCCAAAAAAGACGTAAAGGAATTTTTAGAGTCTAGGGATTCTTCCTACGAACCCGACCCCGTCGACCTGTCTATAGAACCGGAGGGAACCAAAAAAAAGCCTGCTGGCTCCGGAATGGAAGACTTTATCAAGTTCGTAAAATCAAAAAAACCCATCACCGGAACCAGCCTGGAGAACGCAGAGAAAATCTACCTCGATAACGGAATGATGAAGATTGAATTCCCTTCCTCCTCAATTCACTCCGACCGCCTTTCCCGTCCTGAGGGCATGGAAAACCTGAGAAACCTTTTAAAGGAATTCTTTGAACAGGACTTTAGGGTTAAAATCGAGGTAAAGGCCCCATCAGGAATAGAAGCTAATTCATCCCCCCTTAAGGAACAAATCGCCAATAACCGGGAGGAGATCCACAGAGACCCCATAGTGAAGGATGCGCTTGAAATCTTCGGAGGCAGGGTAGTTAAAACAAAACCCAAGGAAAAGGAGTGAAACCATGAAATTTGGTGGAAACTTACAGAATATGTTGAAGCAGGCTCAAAAGGTCAAGGAGCAGATGGAAAAGCTTCAGGCCGAAGCCGGGGAGAAAACCGTAGAGGCCACCTCTGGAGGGGGGATGGTAACTGCGGTGGCAAAGGCTAAAGGGGAAGTCGTATCGATAAAAATCGAGCCCGAAATCGTAAGAGAGGGCGATATCGAGATGCTTCAGGACCTTATCACCGCGGCGGTCAACGAAGCCCTACACCGAGGCCAGGAGATCATGAAAGAAGAAGTGGCTAAAGCGGCATCGGGATTTGGCCTTCCTCCGGGACTTATCTAACGCTAATTTAGCCACGAATTGACACAGATAGACACGAATGAATGCAAGCAGGATTCAAGATTAAAGATACACGATGTAGGATACATGTAAAAAATATATAAATTACCCAAGATGCCTCGTGCACTATGATTATCCATCGTTTTATCAGTGTAAATTCGTGTTAATCCGTGGCTAAAAAATTGCATGATGACAAGAAAAGGCCTTCCCGAACCTATCTCCAGGCTGATTGAGGCTTTATGTAAGCTCCCCGGCATAGGGGAAAAAAATGCCACCCGGCTTTCATTCCATATTTTAAGGGCCCCGGCTGAATTCGCCGAGAGCCTGTCTAGAGCGATAATGGACACCAAAAGTAAAGTATCCTTATGCCCCGTCTGCTATAGCTTCACATCGGAAAAGCCTTGCGAAATTTGCCGAGACGAAAGAAGAGAGAAAACGACCATTTGCGTAGTGGAGGAGCCGCTCGATTTAATCGCTATAGAAAGAAGCGGCGAGTTCAACGGCAAATACCATGTGCTTCATGGGGTCATTTCCCCGATCGAAGGTGTCGGGCCCGAGGATTTAAAGATAAAAGAGCTGCTGGAGAGGCTGAGATCTGATAACGTGAAAGAGGTGATAATCGCCACCAACCCCAGCGTCGAGGGCGAAGCCACGGCGCTTTATCTGGCTAAGATTGTCAAACCCCTGGGAATAGAGGTGAGCCGCATCGCCCACGGCATCCCGGTCGGCGGAGACATCGAGTACATAGACGAAATAACTCTGGGCAAGGCATTAAGGGATAGGAAAAAGATGTGATTTGTAGCCACGAAAGAACACGAATGAGCACGAATTAACCGGTTGTTTGATTGGAAGTAAATCCATTTAAATAAAATTCTATTAACGGAAACTGGATTCCTGTTTCCACGGGAATGACAAAGTAGAAAGCAAAGGAATTTCTCTTTTTACTTCTCCTCAACCTGCATCATGAATCCAGAAGTGGTTACGTAAACCGCATAGGTTTTTTCCTCGGAAGGGTAGGTAAAAACGGTATTTCCATAGACGGCGGTAACAAAGGGCAGCTTGTGGCCGTATTTATGAAGCCAGCGCCAGACCGGGTCTTCCTCATTACCTACCAGACTATAAACGGTGGGTATGTTTCGGATTTCTTCTTGAGTGTCCACATATCGGCCACGCACCCTGGTGAGTTTATACATGGTATGAAGTCCCAGGAAGTTCAGCCAATCTTTCCACTTTAAGATATCGCCTTCGATAGACCATTGATCGCCCCTAATCATAAACTCCCGGGCTTTTTCTATTTCTCCATTCCTAACAAGCTTTAGCTCTATCCTCATGCCATCGACCCCGCTGTCCAAAGGAGTGGAGCGCACTATAGCCACCAATTCCTTCTTGGTAAAACCCTGGTAAGACTGTATAAAGGCGGTGAAGAATAAAGCCGCCGCAGAGGACAATATCCAGAGGAATATCAAAATGAATGAGAGCGCATTTTTAGTCAAGCCTACCTTTTTCGTTTCCTTGCCCCGAATACTCTGAATTGTTCTCACTAAAAGAGTAAAGACAGAATAAAGAAGTGTCGTAATTCCTAAGACCAAGGAGATGAAAAAGATATAAATAAGGATATTGCCGTCAAAAGGTAAATCTGAAAAAAAATCGAGAAAAGTAGCTGATAGGTATATGATTGCCTTCTTTTTAGTCCAGAAGCCCCATCTTTTTCATTCGATATCTCAGGACTTCTCTGGTAATACCCAGCATCTCGGCCGTCCTGGTTTGATTCCACTCGTTCAAATCCAACGCCTCCTTTATAACACTCTCTTCTACCTTGGTCAGAGAAAGATCCTCGAGCGGGATCTCCAGGATCATCTTGCCGTCTGATTTCTCCACTTTCACCACCTTTTTATCGCCCTCATCCTCTTCAAGCCGGATATATCTAGGGTTAAGCTCCTCGCCTTCGCTCAAAAGTACTGCCCTCTCGATTGTGCTTCTTAGTTCACGGACATTTCCGGGCCAATTGTAGTTCAAGAACGCCTCCTTCACTTCCTCCGGTATGTGAGTTATTTTTCTATGAAGGTCCTGGTTAAAATATTCAACAAAGTAATCGGCAAGTATAAGAATATCTTCTTTTCTTTGTCTTAGCGGAGGCATTTCAAAACTTATAACATTTAGCCTATGGTATAAATCCTCCCGGAAAAGCTTTTTATTTATAAGGTCCTTAATATCCTTATTAGTTGCTGCAATCACCCTTACATCAACGACGATATCCCTGGTTCCACCTATTCTTCTAAATGTTCTCTCCTCTATTACTTTCACCAACTTTGCCTGGAGTGTAAGACTCATATCCCCAATCTCATCGAGAAAGATAGTTCCCCGGTCAGCCAATTCGAAAATACCTTTCTTCATCTTCTTTGCATCGGTGAAAGCACCGGCTTCGTACCCGAAAAGCTCGCTTTCGAGGAGCGTTTCGGGAATAGCCGCACAGTTTACCTCTATGAAAGGTTTCTCCGCCCTTACCCCATTAAGATGAAGAATCTTTGCGGCGAGTCCTTTCCCCGTCCCACTTTCTCCGGTAATAAGAATAGTTTTGGGATCGGTATCGGCTAGCTTTTGGAAGAGGTCTATGATCTCTTTTCTGGCTTCACTCTGTCCTACCAGGGCATTAAATCCGTACTTCTCATGCTCCCTCATAGTAACAGCGCTTAGATTGCTCCTGAGTTCAACGGTATTTAGCGCATTTCGCACTATGATCTTCAATTTATCCACTAGGAATGGTTTCTCTATAAAATCATAAGCACCTAATTTGATTGCCGACACCGCTACTTCAACATTGGCATGAGCTGTCATCATAATTGTAGCCGGAGCAGGGTCGAGCTTGACCAAATTCTGAAGCACATCTATACCGCTAGCATCCGGAAGCTTTAAATCAAGAAGAACCAGGTCTGGATTTTCTTTCTTAGCAAATTCAATTCCTTCCTCTCCGGTAAATGCGGAAATTATGCTGTATCCTTCTTGAGAAAGCGCTTTTTCCAATTGCTTGGCCAGGAGCTTTTCGTCATCTATGATTAAAATAAGCGGGCTCATAGTATTACCTCAAACCACTGTCTCGGTAGAGCGAAACAGGTTGACTAGCTTTTGAACGAGTATATCCAAAGTCTTCACTCGCTCGTCAGATTCTTGGGAATCACGACAGTAAATGTAGATCCCTTTCCCTCTTCGCTCGAGATGAGGATTTTACCTTTATGCGTTTCGACAATTCTGCGGGATATAGAAAGACCAAGCCCGGTGCCGCGTTCTTTGGTCGAATGGAATGGTTGAAAGATTTTCTCTTTATTCTCCTCTGAAAGCCCACACCCGGTATCAGAGACGCTTATTTGCACTTGACCGTTTAAACTAGCGGTTTCGACGGTCAATTTCCCGATATTGTCGTTGATTGCATCAATCCCATTGATCAAAAGGTTTATGACCACCTGTTCAATCTGTTCTGGGTCGACCTGAAACTTCTCTTTGCATTCCAGCTTTTTCTCTATGGTTATCCCCTTTTCCTTAGCCTTGAGACTTACCAAGTTAAGGGCTGCCTCTACAACTTCGTTAGGGTCGCACTCGATTATGCTCAAACTCCGGGGATGACCGAGTAGGAAAAGCTCTTTTATGATGCGTTCGAGTCTGTTCAGTTCTTTAAGAATATCGGATATGGTTTGTTTGTGCTCGGGATTGGAAGCCTCGTTTTTCATAAGCTCAAGGGCAATGGCGATTCCGGAGAGCGGGTTCCTTATCTCGTGGGCGATTCCGGTTGCAAGTTCGCCTATGGCGGCAAGCTTTTCCGATTTTATGAGCTCTTCCTGTTTTTCTCTTATTTCTTTGGTTGCTTCCTCTATTTTTATTTCGAGCACTTCATTGAATCTTTTCATTTTGTCGAGGAGTTTCAGGTTTTCTGCGTTTTTCTTCTCAAGCTCCTTTTCGTGATACTCGATGCTCTCCAGCATGTTGTTGAAAGCCTGAGTGAGCATGGAGATTTCGCTGCTTCCGTCCAGATTTTCGACTCTATGCGATAAATTACCAGAAGCCACCTTCTGGGCAGCATCGGCCAAGCGAAGAATGGGCCTGGTGATCACCCGGGGGACGATGAACATCAAGGCTCCCCCAAATACAAGTACTATCCCTACAACGGTGAATATGGTTATATATGCATACTTCACCTGTTCGTCTGCAATTCTGATAGCCTCGGTAAGCATATCGTCGCTGAAGTATACTTGGGGGTTAGATTTCTGGTCCGAGATGAGACTAGACAAGGTGGAATACCTCCCCTTTATGTTGGAAGCATCCTTATCCAGCCTATAAATGCTGTAGATAGAAAACCCGCTTATTAACACCATCAGGAAAAACATAAGCGCGTATCCTAAGGTGATCTGCTTGGCAAGCTTCAATGAAAGAAAGTCCTCCCTCAAATAGTCAGGAACCCAATTGAAAATTCTACCTGTTTTCTCCAAATAAAAAATATTTATATTCGACCAGAAAGCTCGCATTTCCCTTGACAAGTGCAAATCCCATGCCATGCAAATACAGGGCTAAAAAATAATGTTTGAGGTATGATGCACGGTTTTCCTAGGATAAGATTGAAGGAGTTTGTGCAATACTACACAGCTCTTACTGTGTAGTATTGCACAGATGGGGATATTCTTTATTTTCCCTCCATCATATGCCCGGATAATCTACTATAAATATTGAGAATCGTGTGTATAAGGCAAATTGGTACAGACATTGCTATATTATCCCCCCCGATGGTAATAGATTTTTTTGTTCTCTATATCGGTTACGGCGTTTTACAAGCCCGTCGTTTTAAGGGCTGGTTTAACAACTCGGAATTTAGATTATGCAGTTATTGGGTATGCAAACAGAGGTGATGATAACATCGGAGGAAACCCAGAATGGATTTTTCCAGGGTCGTATATGAAGTCACTCAGATTGATCCTTTCACCGGATTAATTTGCCTACTCGACGAGGAGGGTCGAAAATCGGAAGTCAGAGTAGAGATTGGAAACAATGCCGCCCTCCTAACCGACATTAAAGAAGGAGACAAGCTGGAACTAGAGGTGAACGGTTGGAGGATAAGGTCGATCAGGAAAATAAACCCAGAGGAAAAAGTAGGTAATTCAAGAAATGGGAATTCTTAAATCACCAAACAACACTCATGAATGGGAACCCCGCCCGGCTTCTGGAATAGCTTATCGAAGACCGGACTTATAACTGCTTGATAGAAAGCACGAGTGGGTGAGTAAACACCGTGCCGCTCACCAGCACTCTATACCATCCTTCCTCAGCGACCGTTGTGGCTTATGGCTTTGAGCCGGGCCACAACGGTTTATTAAAGAAAGGAAGGAAAACAGAAGCTAATCCAACGGGAAAGGAGCATAAACGATGAGCACGTTAATAAAAGGAATATCTCTTTACCTAGCCTTATTGGTTCTCCCTTTTTTGTTCCTCTACCCTTCCGTCTACGGAAGAAACATCGTCAAAAATGGCCAGGAAATCGAGAAACATACCAAAATCGGTGTCGCCTCCTGGTATGGCAGAAGATTCCATGGGAGAAAAACGGCTAGCGGAACCCAATTTAACATGTATAGTTATACTGCGGCTCATAAAAGTCTGCCCCTGGGGACTAAAGTTAAAGTGATTAATCTAAAGAATGGCAAGAACGTTGTAGTCAAAATAAACGACCGGGGCCCTTATATAAAAGGGCGTATGATAGACCTGTCCTATGCCGCGGCCAAGTCAATCGACATCATAGAACCCGGGCTGGAGATGGTAAAGGTTGAGGTATTAGCACTTCCTAAAGGATAAACTTGCTAAGGGAGGTAAAAACCATGAGAAAACTTTCCCTGGTCCTGGTAGTTTCGGCTCTGTTAGCAATTATCCTCACAGGCACGAAACTCGACTCCTTTGCTGCAAACCTATCACAAATCATAATTGGTCAAGTTACCATGGTAGGGGATAGAATGCTTAGGATTAAAGAAGATGGAACTCAGAGGGAATATGAGCTCAGAGCCACTCCGGGCCAGTTGGTAAACGTAATCTCCGGATACAGGGTAGAGGCTAAGACAACAGATGGAAATCTTTCTTCTCTGACCATATTGGGTATGCCGATGAAAGCTGCGCCCGAACCCTTTCAGAAATGGACTGTGATAATAAAGCCTTCACCAACGCAGTGATCGTTTGGTTTTCATTCCATAGATTCAGGCTTTGTAAACGCATTTGCTAAGACAGTTGGATTACCGTTCACATTCATAAGAACGACTCAGTGCTTAACGGTTGATTCACTGGATACGGCTCTTTCGGTAGATTTTGTCTAAAGCGATAATAGACTTTTCTCGAAGAAACCGGGGGCAGTTATCAATAGTTCAATTATCTCCGGGAGGAAATTACATGTCCGGGAAACAAGAAACTCGTAGCATAATACTGGCATCCGGCTCGAAATTCTTCTTGGGAGGTATCCGCAAAATCCTGGAGGAGGCAGATGATATAATAACGGTGGCCGAGGCTTCCACCCTCGGGGAGATCGAACGATATCTCGCTGCCACCAAGGCAGATTTTCTCTTTTTCGATAACAGAATTCTCCGGGTGGATATAGATAAAATCTCGAATTCAGTTCTTACGAAAAGTCCCCTCACCAAGGTTATATACCTGGATGACCGGGTCAAAGATAGCGGCTACACTCATCCTAACTTCATACACCTACCCCGGGAGGCTACATCCCAGGAACTGTTCGAAATTATCCGGGGTAAAGCTCCACAAAGAATCGAGCAAACGCGAAAGACCAACCCGGATACAAAAAAACATGAGTTTACCAAGATGGAATTAAAGGTAATAGAGCTCATCGCCATCGGCTACACAAACAAGGACATCGCCAGTGCATTCTCCATCAGCGAGAAAACGGTGAAGGCTCATCTAACCAATATATTCAAAAAAACCGGTATTCGGAACCGATATCAACTTCAACTAGTCATATACAAAGTACCCCCAAAAGCCAAAGTCAGATAAAGCTAGGCGGAAGTATTCAACATAGATGAGGATAATAATTACAAATTGGACTCCGAGAAGAATTTCTGGTAGATTAAAGCATCTTATCCAAATGCTAATCACGGGGAATTTATACCGTATCCATAAAGCCTCTTTATAGCATATGTAACAGTATCAGACAATCAAGATGAGATTCGGTTTTAGCCTTATTATAATTATCTCTATTTCATTGCTCGGATGTGCGGTCAAACGCGAAGATGTAGTAGAGTTATACGAAAGGCAGGCCAGCCTTGAACTTAAACTGGATAAGATTTCCAAAGACGTAGAAACCCTGAAAAAGGATACGGAAGAGAAAGAGAAAAGAATATCCCGAATCGAAAAAAATCAAGCGCGAAATTATGTAGAGCTTAAGCAAAAACTGGATGAGTTAGCTAAAAATGATTCGCCCAGATTTAGCTCCTCGGACAAGTCCTCGAGCGATTTATTCTCTACCGCAGAATCGTACTACCAAAAAGGAGCGTACGAAGATGCAATCATATCTTATCAGAAATTCATTGCCACTTATCCGAATGATAATAGGGTGCCGCAATCGTACTTAAAACAGGGACTTTCTCTGGTAAATCTGGGTAAGAGTGAAGAAGCGAAGTTCTTTTTTCAAACCCTCATCAGCAAGTTCCCCGATTCTGAAGAAGCTAAGATTGCTAGGCGAAAGCTAAAAGAGATCGAGGAAAAGAGGTCTTGAGTATATCAACTTTGTTTCCCGATAAATAAACTGGTTTTATCCATCCTGAGAACAATTCTAGCCCGAACAACCACTGTGTAAATTTACTCATCGCAACCGTGTATTATTACACAGAATGTGTGTTTTTACTCGTTGTTAATTGCAGTTCCATTTATAACCTACTAAAAACACTATGAATCATTAATATCAATCATAATGGCACAACAATTGCCGTCTAAATTAGGGTATTTGGATAGTTGCAAAATCAGAACATGGTGATTCAGAAGAAAAAGATGTTGGCGAGAAAGCCAGGGATGCAACAAAAAAAGAATGATCACTATCTGTGATTACACGAGGAAAACCTATGCTGTAGAGGCGTTGTCAGAAAAACAAAAAAGATGATAGCAAGGTTTCAAGCTGACCTTGCTTCTCTGTCTTTCTTCCCAACTCTCCCCATCAACCGTTGTGGCTAATGGCCTAAAAGCCTAAGCCACGACGGTTTGAAAAAAATCTGGCACAAGTTAATACGTAAAGGAGGTAATAAAGCATGCGAGATCTATATATTTTACTGCTTACAGTAGTATTCCTAGTTTCAGCCGGGTTAAACCTGGTTTCTTGTGAAAACGGGACTCAGTCCAGGAGGATGGAAACATCCGAAAAACAGGTAGAGAAACCGGGAACAGATACCGGTGGAGAAACAATCAAAGAGCCTACCCTAGACCGCATAGTGGAATACCAGCGTGAAGCCAAAGCTAAACTAGAAAGTTTGGACAAGCGGCTAGGAGAACTAAAAAATGAAGTCGAGAAATCCGGGGCGGCAATAAGCGATGCAACAAAAAAGGAAATCGAGGAACTAAACTGGAAAAGGGAATATGCCCGAAAGAAGCTCGATGAACTGCGGTCGGCAAGTGTGGTCGCCTGGAATGAGATCAAATCGGAAATGGATTCCACCATAAACGACCTGGAGAGGTCTTATGAAAAGATAAGTTCCGGAATAAAGGGAGAACAGGCTCACGAACAAACAACAGAGCCCCCGGGTAAAGCTGTAAGGGCAAACCAAAGAGAAACCGAAGAAAAAACACAATAATGATTGGGAAACTCAATTGCAACCTACATGCCCTCGTATTTAGCTTTTCTATTCTTCCGGCATCATTATGGTTATGCAGGGCCTGGGGTCATCAAAATCCGTGACGGACAACCTGGAAATAAGCGTAACCATTTCCGACTGGCCGCTCCTGCTTAGTGCAACATCAAAGTAGAGTGTATCGTTAGATTTCCCCGTCTGCCTCTGCACTCTAATGGCGTATCTAAGCTTATCCAGCACACTATTCAGCCGGGAATTCTCGTTCTGTCCTAGGTCCTTACTCACCTGGTCAGGAGTGATCCAGCTATTCCATACCGCATCGGTAATAAACACCCTTAAGGGCAATCCCGCATTCTTAGCCGCATCGGATATATCCCTTTGTCTCCCCTTTTCCAACGCCTCTTTTCTCGTGGATTTTTCTCGACTCATTAGTAATTCCTCGCCTTTAGATATAAGTCTCACATCAAGATAGCTTGGGGCTTATTCTTTCCCCTTGTCTGGTCTCCGAATTGAATATAACTTATTCACCACATTTTAACCACTTCTTCCCGGGGGAAAAAAGCTAAACTAACTGTCGAATTAGGTGAAAATAGCATGTATTCTTTGTTGTGATGAGAAAGACAGCGATGGGCATCTTAATTCTACTCGGTCTTTTCTACCATCCGGTAAAAGCGGAAGAAGGAGAAACCCTCGACCTTATAGTAGAGCACCCAGAGCTATACATAAGGGTTACTAATTGGTCGTTTTACACTGCATTCAGGACTGCGATTATTCATCACGTAACCATCGAGAACACCAGTGATATAGCTTATAAGGACGTCAAAGTGAGGATACGTTACTATTCCACCTCCCCATCTAATTATGGAACCCAGGTCGGCCAGGAAATAGGAATTTTGCCAGTAACCCTGCCCCCTCACAGTAAGCAAACATATTTAAGAGAGGGTGCGGTCTTGGGTGCTGGCTCTAGTCTCTTCAATGCCGACAACTTAGAGGTTTTAGGGGCTACCGCTATTTTAGACCAATAAAGGAATTGACCTACCAATCGGGTTTGTGGGGTATGGTCTCATATACAAATCCATTATATAATCATCAAAAAGCCTGGATAGTCATATAGATACCCGATGTCGACTATAAGGCAAACCAGAAATCGAATGATCCAGTTTGTTTTTCCGGAGCATGCAAACAATCAAGGGACGCTCCACGGCGGAAGGCTGATGGACTGGATTATGCTCATAGGCAGCATAACCTCGTCCAGGCTGGTAAAAGGAATTACGGTCTTGGGGGCAACCGATAGCATAGACTTTATAAATCCGGTTAAGATTGGTGAAATCGTAGTCCTGGACAGTTGGGTTGAATACGTCGGGAATAGTTCGCTGGAGGTCGGGGTTAAGGTACATTCAGAAAACCCGGAGACGGGTGAAAAGAAACTCACCACATCATCTCACCTGGCCTTCGTAGCAATCGCCAAGGACGGAACCCCAAGATTAATCCCCGAGAAAATTAGCCCGGCCGACCGGACTGAGGAAGCTATTTACCTCACGGCGCTAAAAAGGAGAGAAGCGAGATTTCCCAGAATAGCACACAGGAGAAAAATGGCCGACTACATATCCGATGAGATCGAGACCAGTGGCTTCAAGCTAGAGACGACAAGGCCGGTCCTACCCGAAGACAGTTTCTACGGAAATTTCATGTCCGTGGGAAAACTGATGAAAGATATAGACGAAGTTGCAGCAATATTAGCCTCCAGATTCGTCAGAGGCATTATGGTCACGGGCTCAGTAGACGACCTTTATTTTTACTCCCCGATAATAGTGGGCGAGGTCATAACATTCAAAGCGGCCATTACTTACGTGGGAGGTGCCTCGCTAGAGGTAGGAATAAAGGTTCTTTCCGAGGACCTGGGAACAGGCCAACAGAAGCATACCTGCACCGCCTTCCTTACCTTTGTGCACATCGGAAAAGACGGAAGACCCGGGCCGGTCCCCAAGTTCACTCCAGAGTCTCCGGGCCAAGTCAGCCTTTGGAGGGAGGCAGAGGAGAGAAAGATGAGGCGAGTAAAAAGGGTGAGACATATAAAGGATTTATCAGAAAATCCCTTTATGCCGGAGGAAAACCCCTAAATTGAGCTTCCCTGCCTACCGGTGTTAACCCATATTTTAACCACATTAGGGATTTCCGCTTGAATTTAACCCGGGATTTTGTATATAATGACGGGCTATGGGCTCCTCATATATTCTCATCGTTGAAGATAACCAGGCAATAGCAACCTTGGAAAAGCAGCTCCTGGAGAAGGAATCGTACAAGGTAGAGATAGCCAGCCAGGGTTTTGATGCTTTGAAAAAGATCCGGGAAAAAGATTACGATTTAATTATCTCCGACTTCAGTATGCCGGGGATGAGTGGAGATGAATTTTACCACGAAGTGAAAAAGATGGACAAGGGGTTAGAAAAGAGAATTATCTTCGTAACCGGGTTGATAAACGACTTTATATTATCTACCGGCAATAAATATATAGCCAAGCCTTTCTTAAACAAAATTTTCGTGGAAACCATCAAAGATTTTATTAGCTCTCAGAACAGCCAACATAAGTACAATGAGTAATCCCGAGACCAGGTCTCCAGTCGGCCCGAGCCGAGTTGCTGTGTTAATCATTCCTAAATTTACCAGCCAGCAGCACTTAGGCTCACTACAACTTAATGCATATACTGCCGATTTCGAACCAACACCCGTCACCGTTGCTCCCCTTTCCTCTCCCATCGACAGCCGAGCCTACCGATTGGAACGTCACTTCGTCCAACGGTTTAGAAAACTTCCAAAGCTCAGGCTCTACGAATTGTTTCTTTTTCTCTCTCTCTTCCATTTTAGGTCTTCTCACAACACTCCGTGAATATTGTGGTAGTTATCTTGCCATAATTTATACGGTAAGAGCGGATAAATATATATTAGCCTTTGGTGGTATTTTTTAAGTTATAAAAAACCAATGTTTTAGCACTATTAATACTTTTGTATTAAGTTGATAATAAACCAGTCGTTCATAATATCCTACACAATTAGATAACTTTGAGTAAACTCTGTTCTTCAGCGGTTTGTAATTCTTTGAGAGGACTGGTCGGGGTGGCCGGACTTGAACCGGCGGCCTCTGCGTCCCGAACGCAACGCTCTAGCCAACTGAGCTACACCCCGAAAGCTATTTAAATCTACAATAGATTTACATTTTTGCAACAAAAACCGATAGTTACACGAGCCTTCTCTTTCTTTTTCAAAAAGACCCTTTACGTTAGAAAAGTTAGAAAGAGTTAGAACGGTTAGAAATAGGTTAGAAAGAGTTAGAAAATGGTTAGAAGAATTAGCTGTCATCTCTGCACCGTGAATTATAACATCCCACTCGAAAAAACAAAGAGAATTCTTGGAAGAAATGCTCTTGGAGTAATATCATCTACTCAACGTGGACAATCTCCAGAATCATAATCGCATCGAGATGAACTACATAGAAGGAAAACACGCATGTCATTTTTCATATGGAATAGACCGAAAAAAGGTTCGAGGGGTAGGAGTCGCAATCGTTACGACTAGGTATAAGAAAAGGGGTGTGTCTATGCCTCTGATCCACTTGGTCGCCCTTAATATTACGCCTTCACAAATCCCACAGGGTTCAAGTCTGGAATCATATATACATTCAACTTTAGGGGGTAGTCAGCTTCTAAAAGTGAGATAGACCCTGGAGACTAAATCTTCTTATTAAAACTTCATAATCCATATAAAAAATTTCACCATTCCCAGAAAGGTTCGAGTCTGAGTTTAAGGGGGGTGTTAAAAAGTCGTTTTAGCTTTCTTAGTATGAGAAAACTTTCCATCTTGAAAGTGCTTTTGAAAATTAAAAAATTAGAACTTCCCTATGGTTGTTTTCTTATAATAAAAAATCCTTTCCCATCTCCTCCATCTTAGAGAACCTTTTTCGCATTGACTACATTCAATTTTTCCCAGTGGAAATATCTCTTGTTTCATATTTCTCGATTATATATCTAATTAAAGCCTTTGCTTTTGCAAAATTATCTCTGCTCTTTGTAAGTGGTTTCCCTTCCATCTCAGGTTGCCATTTTTACCTTTCGTCTGGAGTTCCTCAACAACCCTTCCACACTGTCTCTTTGTTCCTCAGTCCATAGCCCACATTTCCTTCCATAACCATTCACGTAAGATTTTGCTGGTGGGATTTGCAAATTACGAAATTGACCTGAAGATATCCCTAGACGCTCAGATGCTTGACGACTTGTAAGATAGTTATTTTTGGCTTTCATTTTTTCAGAACCCCCGATTTTCTGATGGAAAACCCTCCCTTGCAGAAAAGTCCTATAGTTTCGTTGTTTTTATCTAGCAAACTGAAGTCACTATCTTTTGATATACAAACAGTGGTTATATCCTCTAGCAGTTCCTTAAAGCCTTTGATGGTGTTTACAAGTACTTCGATAGTATTGAAATAGTAATCATAATTTGGGTCAAGTACGATTCGTGGATTCCCTTTATCATTGAGTAAACACCAATGGCTATCTAGTGGTATATAGATAGTGGTTATGTCATTTCTTAGTTTCTTTACTTCTTCTAGTGCCTGAATAAAATGATCTGCATCCAAGAACAACCATTTGTCCTGTTTATTTGGACGTTTGATGGGATGAAAGTAGATTATTCTTTTTATAAGCTTGTGACCATCATAAACTTGACCCGTTAGAGGTATGTCAAGATTTTCTATTCCTGGGACTATTATCATAAAAGAATTGTTGAATTTAGGGTTATTTTTATTTTTAATGTTAAACATTTCTATACCCTCCAATTAAATTTTTGTATCTAGGGATTTATATTAGGTGAATTTTCGATTTTTGTTCTCAAATCGCTGAAAATCGCATTTTTAGCAATATTTTGAAAACATTGCAATGGTTACGATAGGGTATAAATGCAATACCGGTAATTTGAATATAAGATTAGAGGAATACTGTTTTAAAAAGGTCTGATAATAAGTATGCTAAGACCGTTCCACCTGATTTTCTAATAAAAAATTTCAGTAATTTTAGGTTAACGCATCTATTAAGTTGTTGCGTATCATATGAAAAACCATCTGACAGTTCAGATGTAAATATAGTTTTTATCGAAAAACGGGCGATGGAGGGATTATCTCTTTGGATATATTGAATTTTTGGGGAGGAAATGGGGATAGGAATATTAGGTTTGGGAACTAAGGTGATTTCTATTAAAAAATTTCCCCATTTTTCCTGGAGACGCAATCGTTCATGCTTACTCAATAGGGAATAAACCGATCTTATCTGCTTTTCTTAATTTCCAAATAGGAGAAGATTTACCATCCGGTCATCCCAATTATCTAATCCCTGAATAAGGAGTGAGTTTACAGTCAAGCGATTAAACTTTTATAATAAAAAAATTATAATTTCGATTCATCTGACCCTCTGTCCAGGGAGCTTCAGAAATATCTTATAAATTCTTTAATTTGGATAGAACCTTATGTATATCAAGCTCGTCCATTTCGCCATCCTTTCTTTTAATTCCAATTCCCAGTGGTTGGGGTTTCTTTGTAACCCCTTTAGCAAGAAACGCCTCTGGGAAATAATTAGCTGGAAGTATTCGGTTCTCCAAAGCCAACATCATGATAAAAAAGTTCAATTCTTTATCTACAACAACGTAGTTTTTGAACAGGTAATCAAAGGCTATTAATCTTTCTATATCGTCCTTAGCATTCTCGATAAAATACCGGTATCCCGTTTCCCAATCATTAAATCCCAACATTCGTATAGTCCTTCTCGCTTCTTTTGCTCCAAATTTTTTGAACGACTCAAATATCGGTTCTATATCATGCTTCCGTGACCCTAATTGGCCCAGTTTTAGAAGTTTTCTCTCACTTTCGAAAACTACGCAGTACTGCAAGACTTTTAAAATAGACCTAACGGAAGGGGCAAAATTTTTTATGATTTTAAATATATCCCCGTCATTATAAGAAACCCCCTCCCCGTGTAAAATCCTACAAGCGAATTCGTACAAATCATTTCTATCTAAGTCATCAAGGTTGAGAACCATACACCTGTCTTTTACCGGTGGAATAAACCAGTCATAATTTCCAGTTAATACAAATCTGGTATTTGAGGGATAAACCTCGATTACATCATTTAGAATCTCTTGCGTATGGGCATCGAGATAATTGGCATGACTTATAAACACTATTCTTAAGTTTTGGCCATTGCCCTTCAGCATAAAGGTCTTTAATTTTTCTATTAAAAATTCCTCTTGTGCTTCCTCTAACGCATTTATAAAAAGGTGTTCTACTTTTAATTCATTGATTAAGACTTGACAAAGGGTTGTTTTTCCTGTGCCTGGAGCCCCTAAAAGGATTAGGTCAGGTAGCGATTTGTAGCCAATCCATGTCTCAAGGTTATTCCTTACCTCTCTCGGTAATACCATCTCCTCCAAGCTCTTCGGGATATATTTTTTAGTCCAGGGAATAATTATTTCAGTTTTATTCATCTTAGGGTCTCCTTTTTTATAAATAACTTTAGATATAATATTGGGTGATTTTTCCCGAATTCACCTAGAAAATTTAATTAGGCTGAAAAATTCTGCTCATCATAACGTCTATTCTAATTTATATAACAACTATAGAAAGTTATGCTAATTACTTCACACAAAATCAGAGTATTGACGCTTAAGTGTCCCAACTTACTAGATTTACGAAGCCTATAAACCCTGGCGAATAATAAAATAACGAATGAAATCAGAAGGTTGTAAACTAAGTTTTTTAAAATAAAAATTTTCACTGGCTAACAGTATCGTATCGTTTCTTATTCCCTAAATAGACCCATTCTTGAGACTCTGAGAAAAAATCCTCCTCTTCTCTGTAAAGTACACCCAATATAAGGCATGGGTTCCGGTTCCTGGAACAAGTAGATTTCTTTTAAAAAGGATTAAAGAATTTGAATTTTGAACAGTTAATTCATATAGATGATACTAAGTTTTTTAAGGTTTGTATGCCAGTTAAGAAGCCAAAAAGTATAAAGAAAAACCCTTGTATCATTGGGTTAGCTATTAAGAACAGATGGAATGGTAAGGAATTCGATGCCTTGAGCTTACACTTTGCGAGAGACAATGTATCAAAGCAGATACCGATTGGGATCGGTAAAGAGACTTCAGGTAATAAATTAAACAGAGAGATACTCACAGACCATCTTAACGCATTTTTGACCAATGAACTTTCTTTTAAGGATTTGCCTAAAAGCGTTTACCTAATTACACAGAATGCGAAAGATGCGTTGTCAAGTTTTGAGGATTTATCGGAGCTAAAGCTTCGTGAAGCAAAGAGCCATGTCTTCGCTCATTATAAGTTAGAGAACGAAGGTAGAAAACTTCGTGTATCCATAAAGGAACTAGCTGGAATTAACAAAGCCTTGTTAAATGATTTGACTAAATTCGCAGGGGTTTTAGAGCCAAATTTAGAAACTTTGGAGGGGCTAGAAGGAAAGGATGCAAAATACTGGAAAGAAAACTTAAATGAACTGTGGATCAAATTCCCAGAGGTCTACGAAAAGTTTTGCAATAAAGAAGCTGAAGTAGCTTATCAAGCTTACGTTTATATTAGAAATTTCTTTATAGACAAGTACCAAACCGACATATTAGAGTTTAACGGTATCGCAAGCATTGCAGTGTATGTATTCAGAAGAAACTATTTAAAGAAACCTCTCTATCCAACTAGGATTGAGAAAATACTGAAGTTTAGAAAGAAGGGGGGAGAATTCCATGAAACTGAGAAGAGCCAAGAAGTTTATGGTGGTAGTTTGGATGTCAGGAACTTAGCTTTAAGAGCCAGTCAGGGAGGAAGAGTAGAGAGTTTTTATATTGGTAGGATAGAAAATGAAAACTTAGCCTATTACGATGTGGTAAGTCTTTACCCAAGCTCAGCAATGTTACAGCCACTTCCTTCCGATACCACTAAATGGGAAGACCTAACCCAATTAAGGGGAAAAAAACGCAACATATTCTTGGAGAAAGGTCATGGATTCATTGAAGTAGAGTTCCAATTTAAGAAGTCCGTTAATTATCCTTGCTTGCCAGTTGCTAGTGTGAGGGACAAAATAACTTATTACCCTTCATCGGGAATCAGCTATTGTACTTTAGAGGAGTTAAGACTTGCAAAGAGGATTGGCCTTAAACACTATCACATCAAATCCGGTTATGCCTTCCTTCCCAGAATAGAAGAATGCAACCATCCATTCAAAAACTACATGGAAGACCTGTTAAAGTTAAAGAACGAAGCAGTAAAAGGGACTATCGATTACGAAATGTACAAACTTCTCATGAATTCACTGATTGGAAAAACAATAGAGAAGAATGATTATTTTGACCGTAATAACCCGATATTATCCAAGAGAAATGGCAAAAGACTTACCAGCACAGGGAAACTTTGGATGCCAGAGGTGTACACTCTAATATTGGGTAAGTCTAGAGCCATAATAGGCGAATTTACTACTAAGGGAGCATATTTTGTTTCTACCGATTCAGTATTATTGCCAAAATCTACTCCGATAGAATGTAGAGCACTTGAGGAGCTAAAGTCCGTTGGAAGCGACCTGAAACATGAGTTCGACGTAACTCATGGAATCCTTTTAAGAACCAGGTTATATGCCTTGAATCCTATGGAGGAAGATAAAAATAAAAGACATATAGCTCGTCACGCTATCCATGCTAGTGAAGATCAATTTCTTCGATTCATAAGAGAGGGTTTTAAGACCAAAGCTATCCCCGAAACAAGCTACACAAAAACTCGAAGACTTAACCTAAAAGACTCCTTTGCCAGGCATAAACCCTGGAATAGTCCATATGAATATAGAACACAATATAAACTAAAATATGATGGTAAAAGAAATCCAGAAAACCGTATTGATAACCCTTTCAGAAGTGGAACCTGGACAAAACCTTTATCTTGGGAAGAAACAGTTGACAATAAACTTAGAAAAAAACCTAGAAAGAAATACCACCTGTCCAAACCGAGGAGAATGAAAAAACGAAAATACCTGAAACCACCTTCAGAAAGGGTTCTTGAAATAATTGAACTTTATTCGAAAGGGAAAAACCAATCCGATATTGCGAGGGAATTAAAATACACAAGGCAATATGTACATAAGGTCATAAAAACATATATGTCTAGGACAGAGACTGAACAAGATGTCCTGAAGAATGGGGCGAAATTAGCTTAAAAGAACTCGTCATACCTTCTTGGACACCGAATGTATAGGTTTGTCAACCTTTGAATTAAATCGACAGAGAATAGTGAATTAACATATACCAATTGAGTTAGGAAATAGAAAATAATCAAGTGATTACAATGATATACATGTCAACCTATTCTAATTTTGACCCAATATTTGTTTTTGGCGATGCATATCGCAAAATCCACACATATAGTAATCCGATTATTTAAATAAATAAATAAATAAATAAATAAAATTGGTTATTAATGTTTTTGTATTTAGATTGTTATTTAAGTAGATGTCTTAGCCCCCTAATTGATTGGACAGGAATTAGTATACAAAATACTAATAATTAGGGGGTTAGGAGATGAAGAGAAAGAGATGGACAGCAGAAGAGAAATTGGCTTTTATTCAGGAAGCGGAAAGCGAGGGAGTAGTAGCAACCTGCAGGAGGTACGGGATATACGCATCGGCTTATTATCAGTGGAAGAGGAGATATGATGCGATGGGGATAGAGGGGTTAAGCAGTAGGAAGAGCAGGGATCCAGAGTTTGAGAGGTTGATGAGAGAGAATCAGAGGTTAAAGCAGCTATTAGCGGATAAGGAGCTGGAGTTAAGCATCAAGGAATCGCTGCTTAAAAAAACACTCCAGAGAAAAAAGAGAGAAGGATAGTGGCAAGGGAATACATAGGAGAGGGGAATAAGGTGTCAAAGGTACTGTCGGCGGTGGATATGAGCAGGAGCACCTATTACTACAGAGCTAATGAGGGGAGAAAGGGGAGGAAACCGGATAGGTATGTGATGCATAGTAGCGGGGGACTGTTCCCGGAGCAAAGGGTGATAGAGGAGATAAAGGATCTTCTCTCTAAGGAGTTTGTTAACTATGGGTACATCAAGGTTAGCAGATACTTGAAGGACCTGGGGTATATCATCAACAAGAAGCGAGTATACCGGATAATGAAGGAGAACAGGCTTTTACTCAAGATGAGAATAAGGTCCTTGGGGAAGAGGGAGTTTGTGAAGGAAATAAGGATGAGTGCAGAGAGGCCATATGAGAAACTACAGATGGACATAAAGTATGTATATGTTCAAGGGGAGAGGAAGAATGTATATCTGCTAAGTGTTATGGACATATTCAGCAGGAAGGTGCTGGGGTACAGGGTGTCAGGGAGCATGAGGCAAGGGGCAGTTATAGGACTTATGGACGAGGTTATTTTAAAGACCGCTTTTCCTAAGGAAGTAACGATCAGGACAGACAATGGGAGCCAGTTTATAGCGCACAAGGTGAGGGATTATCTTAAGGGGATAAATATAGAGCAGGAGTTTACTCACGTATCATCGCCTCGGGAGAATGGGTATATAGAGTCGTTGCATAGTATATTGGAGGAGGAGGTAATAGAGAAGTTTGAGTTTGAGAGTTTAGAACACCTGAGGTGTATACTGGACAGATATTTCCGGTTCTACAATGGGGAGAGAATCCATTCCGGGATCGGGTACAAGTCACCGGATAGATTTCTCAGGGAGTATCAAAATGGAGAAGAAAAGTTAGCTGAATACGGTTAATCTATTGTCCAGTTTTTAGGGGGTTAAACCATAGAGTGATTGATTTTTGAAGATTTTAAAGGGGATGGGGAGATATAAATTTGCTGATTGTATTTATTAATATTGTTCTCTTAATGTAGTTATATTATATTTGTCATATTTTATGAATAGTTTTCAGGATAAAGCTAATTTTATATGGCAGGTGGCAGATGATATTTTGAGGGGGAGTTTTAAGGCCCACGAGTATGGTGATGTGACTTTACCTTTCGTGGTTTTAAGGAGATTAGACTGTGTCCTGGAACCTGTTAAGGATAAAGTCATTGAAAGTTATAATAAATTTAAAGCTGTATTGGAAGACCCCTCACCTGTAATTCTCCAGTCAACCGGTGGATTAAAGTTCTATAATACCTCTCATTTTGACCTCCAGAAGCTCTCCCAGGACGCAAAGAATATAGAGATTAATTTCAATAACTATATAAGTGGTTTTAGTCCTAATGTCTCTGAGATTCTAGAGAATTTTCAGATTGATAAGATTATCTCTAAACTGGCCAAAAATGACCTTCTGTTCATGCTCGTGGACAAATTCACTGAAATAGACCTACATCCTGATAAGGTCTCTAATCATGAGATGGGATACATTTTTGAGGAGCTTTTAAGACGATTTTCAGAAATGTCCAACGAGACTGCTGGAGAGCATTATACTCCCAGAGAGGTCATCCGGTTGATGGTTAACCTATTATTTGCTGAACACCATGAAGAACTCAAAGGTAAAGGCATCGTAAGGACAGTCTTTGATCCAGCATGTGGAACCGGTGGAATGCTTACTATCGCCAAGGAATATATCACCCAGAACATTAATCCCGATATAGAGATTGTTATTTATGGCCAGGAGCTTAATCCCCAGACTTATGCTATAGCTAAAGCTGATGTCCTGATAATGGGAGAAGATGCTGATAACATTCGTGATGGTTCCAGTTTTAGGGAAGATAAGTTTAAAGGATTCAGATTTAATTTTATGCTCTCTAATCCCCCATTCGGTGTTAGTTGGAAGAAAGAAGAAGATTTTATTAGAAAAGAAAGTGAAAACCCCAATGGTCGTTTTCACGCTGGACTCCCTAGAGTAAGTGATGGTGCGCTACTTTTCCTCCAGCATATGATTTCAAAAATGGAACCAAGTGGGTCCCGTATTGCGATTATCTTTAATGGGTCTCCCCTTTTCACGGGGGATGCTGGATCGGGCGAAAGCAATATTCGCAAATGGATAATCGAAAACGATTGGTTGGAAGCAATTATAGCCCTTCCTACCGAACTCTTTTATAACACGGGTATTGCTACCTATATCTGGATTGTAACAAATAACAAACCTTCCAGGCGTAAGGGAAAAGTCCAACTTATCAATGCAGTGGATTACTATAAAAAAATGAGAAAGAGCCTGGGAAACAAAAGAAACTACATTGAGAATGACCAAATAAAGGAGATAACCCAGATTTACACCAGATTCAAGGAATGTGAGAATTGCAAAATTTTTGATAATGAAGATTTTGGATACACAAAAGTCACGGTAGAGAGACCTCTCCTTGAGAATGGAAAAATCGTAAAAGACCCCTACAAAAAGCCCAAGCCTGACCCGTCTTTAAGGGATTATGAGAAAGTACCGTTGAAAGAAGATATCGACGAATACTTTGAGAGAGAAGTAAAGCCCCATCTTCCAGATACCTGGATGGATAGAAGCAAGGATAAGGTAGGTTATGAAATCAACTTCACCAAATACTTTTACAAATATCAACCATTACGGTCTCTCGATAAGATTAAAGCTGATATTCTTACGCTAGAGAAAGAGACAGAAGGTCTATTAAAGGACATCTTAGGTTTATGAATCAGTACTCAAAATATAAAGATACTGGTATCGATTTAATTAGAGAAATACCTGAGCACTGGGAAATTACTCGGTTAAAAAGAGTAACTCTACTCCTTTATGGTGAATCGCTTTCAAACGAGAATAGAACAGATGGGAGTGTTCCAGTCTATGGTTCAAATGGAATTACTGGTTATCATGACAAGGCAATAACAACCTACCCTTGCATAGTTATCGGAAGAAAGGGTTCCTTCGGAAAAGTGAACTATTCAGAGGGTAAATGCTTTCCTATTGATACCACATTTTATATTGATACTACTGCAACCAGTAATGATATTCGTTGGTTGTATTATCTTTTACTTTCCTTAAAACTTGATTCTTTCTCAAAAGATTCCGCTGTACCAGGTTTGAACAGAGAAGAGGTATATGAAAGAATAGTGCCATTGCCACCACCCCTCGAACAAAATACTATAGCGTGTTACCTCGACCACAAAACAAATCAGATAGACATTCTCGTTGAAAAGAAACAGAAGCTCATTGAACTCCTCAAGGAATATCGAACAGCAATTATCAACCATGCAGTGACTAAAGGACTGAATCCCAATGTGAAGATGAAAGACTCTGGGATTGAGTGGTTAGGGAAGATACCGGAACATTGGGAAGTTCAACCTCTTAAATTTCTTTGTGAAATAGTGTTAGGGAAAATGCTTACGAATGATGATAGGGGTGAGTACCTTAGAAAACCCTATTTACGGGCACAGAACATAACCTGGGAAAAAGTTGATACAGATGATATTAAAGAAATGTGGTTTTCCCAGAATGAATTAAATCAATACAGATTGAAAAAAAATGATTTATTAGTGAGTGAGGGAGGTGAGGTTGGAAGAACTGCACTCTGGAGGAATGAACTCCCAGAGTGTTATATTCAAAATTCGGTTCATAAAGTCACAATGCACCCTGAATATAATCCATATTACTATTTATATCACTTTCAAGCATATGGGAAAACAGGATTCTTTGAAGCAATAGTAAATAGAGTGAGCATTGGACATCTAACAAGAGAAAAATTAAAAGATATAAAGTTCTTATCACCACCTTCATCTGAACAAGACGAAATTGCGGAATACCTTCAACAAAAGACCCAAGAAATTGACAGTTTGATTGAAAAGCATAATAAATCCATTGAATTCCTAAACGAATACCGAACCTCCCTTATCTCCCAGGTTGTGACGGGGAAAATTGATGTAAGAAAAAGTAGCGATGAGCAAAAAAGAGACTCCGTTAATTAGGGCGTACTGGAATAAAGTCGGTGGAACACTGGTAGAAGAATTTCTTGTAGTAAAAAAAACAAATACCAATAGTCCAAGATACATTGATGGAATCATTATTCCAGATGGAGAACATAGAATAGCAAAGCAGAGGGAGGTAGTTATAAAAGGAAAGGACATAATTTGTGTCCAGGCAAAAACAAAAAGGCTTGGGATGTATCTGATGGGGCAGACCCTTTTCTCATATTTTTTATTACAAAAATATTTTAAACCCAGGAGTATTTTGTCAGTAGCTTTATGTACATGTGATGACTCGGTCTTAAGACCTTTGCTAGAACGTTATCCTTATGCGAAAGTTGAGATTATTGATTATTTCTAATGAAAGCCATAAAATTGTAACAAACATTTAGTTTCAAGGTCTGGAGGATAGGAAAGGGAATCAAAAATGAGGTAATGTGATGACATCCCAGTCCTATAGGGAAAAAGACTTTGAAGCACATATTGAAGACCACCTTCTAAACTCTGGCTATATTAAACTGTCTCCAGAAAATTATGATAAAGAGCTTTGCTTAATACCAGATGAAGTAATCCAATTTATCCAGACCACCCAACCCAAAGAATACGAAAAACTGGAAAACCAATATGGCTTAGACACCCCTAAAAAGCTCTGTTACCGTTTGTCTCAAGAAATCAATCGCAAAGGGACACTCCAGGTCTTAAGGGAAGGTATAAAGGACAGGGGTTCAAAATTCCATCTAGCATACTTCAAACCTTCTAGTGGCATGAACCCCGAACATCAAATCCTTTACTCTAGGAACAGGTTTTCTATCGTAAGACAACTAAACTACAGCAAGAAAACAAATGACTCTCTCGATTTAACCATATTTCTTAATGGCATTCCCATTATTACTGCAGAACTAAAAAATTCCCTCACCGGTCAATTTGTTGAAGAGGCAATTAAACAGTATCGGAAAGACCGTGACCCTAAAGAACCACTTTTCCAGTTCAAAAGATGTCTCGTACACTTTGCTGTGGGAAATGAGAAGGTCTATATGACAACCAAGCTGGAGGGAGATAATACCCATTTCCTACCCTTTAATTTGGATACCGAGAACCCAGTTAATCCCAGGGGCCATAAGACTGCATATCTATGGGAGGATATACTTCAACCGGATACGCTCCTGAACCTGATCCATAATTACCTCCATATCCAGAAAAATAGCGAGAAGTACTATGATAAAAACAAAGGTCTTATAGAAAGGGAATATGAAGTATTTGTTTTTCCAAGATTCCACCAGTTAGATGCAGTGAGGAAAATACTCGATGCTTTAAAGGACGAGGGTGTTGGGGAGAGTTATCTCATTCAGCATTCTGCTGGATCAGGAAAGTCAAATACCATTGCCTGGTTAGCGCACCAATTGGCAAGTTTTTACCAAAGGGATACCGATAAAGAGAGGTTATTTGACTCCATAGTTGTGGTTACTGATAGAAGGGTTCTCGATAGGCAGTTACAGAACACCATTAAACAATTTGAACAGGTGGAGGGAGTTGTCAAAAAAATTGACATAGACTCCACTCAGTTACGAGAAGCACTAGAACACGGTAAAGACATTATCGTTACGACTCTACAGAAGTTCCCCGTCATCTCCGACACCATAACCGAATTAAAAGGAAAACGCTTCGCTGTTATTTTAGATGAAGCACACTCCAGTCAGTCCGGTGAGAGTTCAAAACATTTAAAGAAAGTACTATCGGTTAACCTGGAACAGGCAGAGGAAGAGGATAAGGATGAATTCGATATCGAGGATGAAATTGTAAAGGAGATACGACTTAGAGGGAGACAACCCCATATTTCTTACTTTGCTTTTACAGCTACCCCCAAGAACAAAACCCTTGAGCTTTTTGGATGGAAGAACCGAGATGGGAGATATGAAGCTTTCCACTTGTATTCGATGAGACAGGCCATCGAAGAGGAATTTATACTGGACGTTTTAGAGAATTACACCACCTTTAAACGATACTTCAAACTGGCCAAAAGGATTGAGGAGGATAAAGAATACCCGAAGAAAAAAGCAGTTAGACTGCTCACTTCCTACGTGGATTTGCAACCACATGCGATTGAAATGAAGACGAGGATAATGCTGGATCATTTTATGGATGTGACTGAAAACGCCATCCAGGGACGTGGTCGAGCAATGGTTGTAACCCGTTCTAGGCTACATGCAGTTAGGTACTATCTCATGTTCAAAAAGATAATGGAAGAGAAAAATCTCCCGTATAAACCTCTAGTAGCGTTTTCTGGAGAAGTGAGAGACCCTGATACGCTTGAAAAATATACGGAAAATAGCTTAAATAGGCTCCCACCCAAGGTAAGTATTCCAGATGCATTCAAAACACCGGACTACAGAATTCTTATCGTTGCTGAGAAATTCCAGACCGGATTTGACGAACCACTTCTTCACACCATGTATGTGGATAAAAAGCTAGTTGGGCTACATGCAGTCCAGACCTTAAGTAGATTAAACAGAACCATGAAAGGAAAGACGGAAACTGTTGTTTTGGACTTCGTAAATGAGGCAGATGACATCCAAAATGCCTTTCAACCCTATTATGAAACAACTATCCTGGCAGAAGAAACAGACCCTAATAAGCTATATGATAAACAGTCCGAACTTGAACAGTTCAATATCTATACCGGAAATGATATAGAGGATTTGGCTAGGGTGCTTTATGATGAGAATGAATCGAAGGAGAAGATGCAACCAATTCTGGATAGGGTTGTCTCCAGATTCATCGAAAAGGAAGAAAATGAGAGGGAGGATTTCAGGGCAACTTTACAGAGCTATATCCGTTTATACAGTTTTGTCTCCCAGTTAATCAGCTTTGAAGATGTAGAACTCCAGAAATTATATGATTTTGCCAAGCTTTTAAACAGGAAGCTTCCGAAGCGTGATGGACGTTTACCTTCCGAAATTCAATATGCTGTAGCCCTAGACTCATTACGAATTCAAAGGACATATACAGGGAAGCTTTTACTTGAGAAGAAAAATGCTTTCATCCCAGGCATTACTAGCACAGTACCTCACCACAAGGAGGAACCAAAAGATATCCTGTCTAATATTATCAGAGAGCTTAATGAGGTGCATGGCTCGAATCTAACCGATGATGACAAGGTAGATATGGAAAGGCTCTGGACAAAAATGGAGGAGAACGAGGAGCTAAAATCAGTCATGAACGATAGGAACACTATGGACGGTATGAGGTACAAGTTTGAGCAGGTGTTTGACTCATTGTTATTGGAGTACGTTAATACTAAAATAGACCTCTACAAAAAGCTCTCAGAACCCAGGATGAATGAAATGGTGAAGAGAAGATGGTTCGAGGAGTATTATAAACAACAGATGGGAGGAGAGGTATAGGAGAGGTTCCTGGTATTCGGATAATTTAATCCGTAATTCTAGACTCTAATTTTATTGTTAGTAAGCCAGAAATTTGCAAGATAGGAATCAGTATGACCTCGGAAGAATGGCTTGATAAGGGCATAAAGTTCTTTGATGAAAAACATTACGATAAAGCTCTGGAAGCCTTCGGAAAGGCTACGGAATTAAATCCGGGTTTCATTGAAGCCTTGTATAATAAAGGTCTTGTCCTTGCACACCTCGGACAATATCAAGATGCTATAGAGGCTTTTGACAAAGCTATTAAGATTAATCCACAATCTCTAGACTCTTGGTATAACAAGGGCTGTTCACTTATTTTTCTTGAGAAATATGAGGAAAGTATAGAGGCTTTTAACAAAGTAATAGAGATAAATCCAAATTTTGCTGATGCTTGGGTTAATAAGGGCGTTGCTTTTGAAAAACTTGAGAAATACGAGGAGGCACTAAAATCATATAAAAAGGCACTAGAGATTGATCCTAAGCAATCTAATGCTTTGTACAACAAAGGTGGTATTCTCGTTAACCTTGAAAAATATGAAGAAGCTTTAGAAGTATACAACAAAGTCTTAGAGATAAACCCTAACAATCATAAAGCATGGAATAACAAAGCATTTGCTCTTTATAAGCTTAAAAAATTCGAAGAGGCTTTAGAAGCTTTTGATGAAGCTATTCGAATAAACCCAAACGAAGCCGATGTTTATTATAACAAAGGTCAGGCTCTTATAAATCTTAAAAAATACCCAGAGGCTAATGAGGCTTTTGACAAAGCCATAGATTTAAAACCAGACTTCGTGAGTGCTTGGAACAATAAGGGTTTTACGCTTTCAGTGTTAGAAAAATATGATGAGGAACTTAAATCATATAACAAAACTATAGACATAGACCCTGAGAATGCTAATGCCTGGTATAACAAAGGTAATGTTCTTTTTAGACTTGAAAGATACGAAGATGCAAAAGAGGCATATGAAAAAGCTATTGAGTTAGTCTCTGATCATTACGAAGCCTGGAATAACAAGGGGATTACACTTGAGAAGCTGGAAAGATACGAGGAGGCCATAGAGTCTTTTGATAAAGCCATAAAGATAAATCCGAATTACTCCGATGCCTGGAATAGCAAAGGGATTGTGCTTGCCAAGCTAGAGAATTATGATGAGGCCATAAATGCCATTGAAAAAGCCCTACATTTGGATCCGAAATTTGCAGGAGCCTGGAATAGTCTTGGCTTAGTTTTCGTCAATCTTGGCAAATATAAGAATTCATTAAATGCACACGAAAGAGCTATTGAGATTGATCCTAACTATGCAAACTCTTGGAATTACAAAGGCGTTGCACTAGAAAGGCTCGAAAGATATCAAGACGCACTAGAAGCTTTTGAAAGAGCCTTAGCGATAAATCCAAGTTATGCTGATGCCTGGAATAATTGTGGGGTTATTCATCATAGGTTAGAAAGATACAAAGAAGCACAAAAAGCCTATCAGAAGTCTATACAACTAAATCCAAACTTTATTTGGGCTCACAGTAACCTAGCTGAACTCTTCTTCAACATCGGAAATGTAGATGATGCTACTAAAAAAGTTCAAGAAGCCCTAAAATTAAATCAATCCCATGCCCCAGCATGGTACATCCAGGGCAGAATAAAAATTGAGGAATGTGATTATGATTTAGCCATCCAATCCCTTAAAAAGGCTATTTTACTAGATGAGGGTAATCCCTTTTATCTTATATGGAATGCTTACGCCAATTATTTAAAGGCCGAGTTTAATTTAGGAAAGGAAGATAATAAGTACCAAGAAAGCATTGGTTCAGCTATTAGAACACTCGAAAAAGCTGAAAAGCTATCTAATAAACTTATGAAGGAAGACCTAAGAGCACATGTTCTTTATTTCTTGGGTTATTTTTATAATAAGAGTAAAGATTATTTTACTGCTAAACACAAGCTAGAGGAATGCATTAAAATAGAATCTTCGGTAAAACAATCAGCAATAGAATTACTCAGTAACATCTGGAACTACCAAATCAAACCACCTTGGTGGCATTGGTGGTTGTACTCTCCTTTATATCAGGGCTACAAAAGACTTATGTTTATGGTTCTATTGGTTGTTGTCATTTTATTGTTTTTACTTCATCCACTTATAGCTAAATGGATTTATATAGAGTTAAACACAGAATTAAATTGGACAGTCTATATATTCTTTATCTTATTTTTAATACTTATCCTTTTCTTTCCAAGCATAGAAAGGATTAAGTCACATGATTTCGAAGTAGAGTTACAATCTCCACCCTCCGAATTTGTTCTATCTCATCCAACCATTGAAAACAAGTTAGTGGAATTAGAAAGAATAAAGGACGTCATTCCAGACAAGAAGCCTAATCTGCCTTGGGTACAAAATATATAATCGAGATATTAAAACAGGATCAGATAAGACTTTAACTTCAATGATAATATAAAGATGACAAAAATAGAAAAATTACAATTATTAAATGAATTGCCTGAAAGTTCTCAGAATCCCTTACTTAGTGCAGGAGATTTCTTTAAATATTGCAAAGAAAGATTTGAACATATAGGAATCACTGAAGAGAGTTTTCTTTGGTTACTTAGTTATTATAAGAAAAAAAGATTGTTACTACCTACCTACAGCGAAAATAATATTGATTTCTATTCCTCATTCCAAGTTTATAGTCTATATATACTTGAGAGATGTAGAGCAGACTCAGTAAAACTCAGTGCATATAGAATGAAGGGAAAGCAAAGAAGCTATCTTATAACAAACTGGGAACAACTAATAGATTCAAATACCGGTACTTTGAAAAGGCAAATTGAAACATTTAATAGACTCTTAGTACTTCTCTGTAAAATCCAGGATTTCTATTTGCCGGAGGTAAGAAGCGATAATCGTTGGGGAGAAAGCCGAGACTATCATGGATTCGTGGCAATTCACGGTACTTACTTTGTAAAAAAAGAAACTATTTTGTTATCTTCAATCAGAAATTGGAGAGAACAGTTTATTGTAGAGAAGAAATTCAATCCTCTCCAGGTATTAGAAGACTTAAATTTTAAGTCAGATGAAATCAAAAAATGGATAACGGAATTTTCTCTCATTTTAAGACATATTGATCCTCTAGAGAGATGGTACTTACTCCTATCATTTATCAACTATAATAAAAGACAACAACTAAGAGGAAATGCTTTACTTGCACAGGATTTCTATGAAATGGCACAAATACTTTATCTGTATTTGAAAGATATAGGAGAAAACCTATCAATGAAGGGCATTTCGGATATTCATGATGTCTTTGATACCTCGTCAAGAGATGAAATATCCAAATTACCTAAATGGAAAGAAAGAAAATATGGAAAGGATATACTAGAGAACCATCCGTACCAAATGTTGGAATTTCTATGCAACGAATGGGGTATAAATCCAAAACCAAGAGCTATTATATTTACGGAAGGTGAAGAATGGAAAGCCATAAGAAACCTGTTTGAATATTATCAATATAATTCTAACCTATTGGGAATCGAGTTTAGGTCAATTAAGGGAGATGGAGAATTTACTCTTGCAAATTGGCAATGTTTTATTGAGTATATGCATGAAAAACAAGTTTTAATTTATTTTATTGTTGATAATGAAGGAGAAAATGCAAAACAAGCTAGAAGGTTACTAAAGGCAAAGAGAAAATTTGATTTCAAAGGATTAATAAAAGTGATACCAAGTAGAGACAGAATCAAAATATGGGGAGTAAAAAAACACAATTCTTCATTTGAAGAAGCCAATTTTACTGATTCAGAGATAGCCAGAGCTATAAATATGCAGACTAAAACATTTATTAAAGCCAAAGACATTAAGAACATTCGTTACGATGCGACTAGAAAAAAAGGTCTAATAAGAGCGGTAGAAGTAAAATATCAAATCAAAATAAATAAGCCAAAATTGGTTGTAGATTTAGTAGATTTGGTTATCAAAAAAAGACAATCTAAGCCAAATTCGAAACACAAAAGACCCATAGAGAATTTTGTTCTAAAGAGTGGAGATTTAATACTCCTAAATCATCAACCAACAGGAAAAGACCATCAAAAGATGAACATAGGGACTGGCTTATTGGGGTAGTGGTTTCAACCACCAATTATGTTCGTCAGATCATTAAGGCTTGATGTGATAGGATATGCAAGTTTTAACCTAATCCACGAGAAAGATTGTTGTTATAATCGCAATCCACCCAATAATGAGGGTTAGTAGGGTTCCTATCATTAATTTGTTTATAAGTGCGGAACCCGTAGCTGTTTTATCAAGTATTACTAGAATATTATTGAGTCTCTTCTCGATTGAATCTAATTGCCTTTCTATATTTCCCATAAGACAATAAAACCAGTTTTTATTTACTTTTTCAACCACATGACACATCTCGATCCTGTAGTGTATTAGCCCCCTAATTTATCGGACAGAGATTAGTGTAGAAAATACTAATAATGGCTCATATACAGGCCAGAAGAAGCAACTTTGGGGATGCCAATTCTCTTATATTCCTCAATGATCTACCTAATACATGATATTGTTAAACTCCCCAAATTTAGCTAGACTTTGAATACGTGGGGTATTAAAGTACTTTTCTAATAACCATTGAGTTTAGAGCTATTGCCCATATTATGAGGAGACTCTACCTTGTGTAACCGATTTACGCTCAGCACAGATAAGGATGACCTTCAATCCAGGTATGGTTTCATATTTCCTAATGATATTCTGTTACAACCCAGATACAACATAGCACCGTCCCAGAATTCACCTATCATAGTATCAAATCAAGGCCAGAGGGAACTGGTAATGATGAGGTGGGGACTGATACCCGTCTGGGCCAAGGATATAAAGATTGGGTATAAAATGACTAATGCCAGAGCAGAAACACTTGCTGAAAAAAACACCTTTAAGAGACCATTTAGGGATAGGCGCTGTCTGGTTCTGGCTGATGGTTTTTACGAGTGGACTGGTGACAAAAAGAATAGAATTCCATATCGGTTTGTACTTAAAACAAGGGAACCATTCGTTTTTGCTGGTCTATGGGAAAAGTGGAAAAGTCCTGAGGGAGAAGAAATCCTTTCTTTCACCATAATCACCACAAGGGCAAATGAGTTAATGGAACCTATCCACAATAGAATGCCAGTTATCTTGCACAAGAAGGATGAAGATGTGTGGCTAGACCCCAAGTTTAAGGATACCGATACACTGACTGAATATCTGGCCCCTTTTCCATCTGACTTAATGGAAGCCTATCAGGTTTCTACATTGGTTAACTCACCCAAGAATGATTCAGAGGAGTGTATAAAACCAGTATGAGGAGGGTAACAATATGACTGTAACAGAAATGTATAGGCTAAAATCTGAGGTCAAGCTAAATCTCCCCTTATTCTTAGTACGTCCTCCAGCAGGGTTCCCCTCACCTGCTGATGATTATATCGAGGAACGTATTGACCTGAATAAGAAGCTGGTCAAACACCCAGAGGCAACTTACCTTGTTCGGGTAATGGGTAATTCTATGGTTGAGGCCAGAATTGATGATGGGGACTTCCTATTAGTAGATAGAGCAATTGAAGCCAAGACTAATGATATCATCCTTGCTGTTTTAAACGGGGATTTTACCGTAAAGAGATTGGTCAAGAAAGCTGACAGGTGGTATCTGGTATCAGCTAATCCAAAGTACTTACCAATAGAAATATCCAGTGAAGCAGATTTCGAGATTTGGGGCAAGGTTACTTATATTTTCCATCCTGCCTTGTGAAATGCCATGATGATATTTGCTTTAGTAGATTGTAATAATTTCTATTGCAGTGTTGAGAGGGTTTTCAACCCGAAGCTGAGGAAACGCCCAGTAGTTGTATTATCAAACAACGATGGTTGTGTGGTTGCTAGAAGTGAGGAAGCGAAGACTCTTGGAATACCGATGGGAGCACCAGCATTTTTATGGGAACAAACTTTCAAAAATAATAATGTAGCTGTTTTATCCAGTAATTACTCCCTCTATGGGGACATGTCCCAGAGGGTAATGAGTATACTTTCTCAGTTCACACCAGATATACAATTCTATAGCATTGATGAAGCCTTTTTAAACCTCTCTGGTTTCTCTAATCTAAATCTTACAGAATATGCAAAGGAAATAAAATCAACAGTCTATAGATGGACTGGTATACCTATAAGTATTGGTATAGGCCCCACAAAAACCCTTTCCAAAATCGCTAACAAACTGGCTAAGAAAAACCCTATGTGCTCTGGCGTTTTTGATATTACCAATCACCCCAGAACAGATGATTTCCTGGCCAGTGTCAATGTAGAAGATATCTGGGGTGTAGGAAGACAATATGCCAAATTGCTTAATAGGAATGGGGTATTCACAGCATTAGACTTAAAGAATGCCCCTGAGAATTGGGTTAAAAAGTATATGACCATTGTGGGACACAGGACTCAATTAGAACTCCGAGGTATATCATGTATTGAACTGGATGATTTAAATGAGCCTAAGAAACAGATTATCCGGTCTAGGGGTTTTGGCAGACCGGTAACTAGCTTAAATGAGTTAAGAGAGTCTATTAGTACTCATACAACAAGAGCTACTGAGAAGTTAAGGGAACAGAGGTCTGTAGCATTTCATATAAGTGTGTTTATTGAAACCAATAGATTTAAAACTGATGAACCTTATTATGGGAATCTGGCAGGATGTTCCCTACCCGAACCATCAGCTTACACACCTTTATTGATTAAATATGCCCTACAATGCTTGGATAGGATATTTAGGGAAGGATATAAGTATAGTCGAGCAGGGGTCATGGTGACAGATATAGTCCCAGAAGACCAGATACAGCTTAATTTATATGAGCATCCCAGAGATGTAGAGAGGGACAAGTCCTTAATGAGAGCAGTTGATAGGCTTAATGACAAATGGGGTTCTAATACAATCAGATATGGCTCATCAGGGATAGAGCAAGAATGGCGAATGAGGAGGGCAAAGCTCTCCCCCAGATACACTACAAACTGGGATGAAATATTGGTAGTTAAAAGCTGATTCAAGGAATGGGCATTATGGAAGTAACCATAAAGTTGTAATTCAGGCTTAGGGGAAAACCCATCATTGATTCATGGTAATTCTTCAGGTGTTATTTGCATACAAGGAACTTACACCGAATTTTTTGGGTACTGAAACTTCGAGATGATATAGGCGACCGTATTGAAAAATGTAAGAACTGACCTCTTATTTTAGACTAATTATTACTCTCTACTCTGAGTAGATAGCTACGTCATATTCCCCCCCTTATCACACATTAAATTTTGTTTTAAAATTTTCTATATGAAATGCTAAATATAATAGGGTGAGACAAATGAGTAATCATGAGCCTTTTGGTATAGATAGAGAAACATGGAACCAGACCGTTCTAGAAATAAGAAATATTCTAAGGGATAGAGCAAGGAAAAGACAGCTAATAACCTATAGCGAATTAGCAGAGAAGTTAACCCATGTCACCATTGAACCTCCTTATCACCCTCTCTACTGGATGCTAGGAGAGATTTCAACAACAGAACATAACGCTGGAAGACCTCTTTTATCAGCTATAGTTGTGAGGAGAGACGATAATATGCCAGGTAACGGATTTTTTGAACTCGCAGATGAACTTGGATACGATATTTCCGACGATACACTATTTTGGGCTGATCAGTTAAAAAAGGTTTTCTCAGAACATAACGAAGATTAGATAAGGACAAAAGATTCTTTCCCATGTTAAATTAGAAAGCATCTTACCCGTTCATTCCCGTTTAAAACTGTTTGGATTTTTAATCCAAGGCAATTTTTCCACCATTCCAGATTTATAGGAGGGTAAAAGATGGGCATAAATCATGGTAGTGGATATTTCGGTATGACCCATCAATTCCTTTACGGAGACAAGGTCAGCCCCATTCATTATCAAATAGCTAGCAAATTGATGTCTTAGATGATAAGGAGTAGCTTTGACTCCCACTCCCCGACAACATTTATTAAAACTGGTTCTAATGCTTTTTAGCTTACTTCCATCCGGTTTACAAAAGATATAAACTAGTTGCTCTGGTTTCCTGACAGATACTTCTAGCGTATTGGGGTCAATATAGTTGTCCTTCAAATAAAGAAAGATTTGATACAATTCTTCATTAATGGGAAGTACCCTGAAGTTACCTGTTTTGCTCGCTATTACTGTTAGAGTTCGGTTGTTAAAATCAATATCTGAAAATTTTAGACTTAATAGCTCCCCTACCCTAACCCCTGAATTAAGTATCACGATAATCATTGGTTTCAACCAGGGATTGGCATGTTCTAATAACTTATTTATGTCTTCAATAGTAAGAAGTTTTGGAGGACGTTTTTGTACTTTTAACAACCGTATCTTCGGTGGAGTTTGGATGTAACCCCATTCATGGGCTTTATTTAGCATAAACCTAACTATCTCTAATTCCCTATTTATTGTCTTAGGTTTCAATTTTTTGCGAACCCTCGTAAGCTTATAAGCTTCTACCGATTCCGTGCTTATTTGGCTGATTTCTATATTCCTAAAAAATTTCTTAAAGAGAGTCATAGTCCACTCTTCTCTGGACACAGTTAGCTCAGATTTGTTTGCTTTGCAATAATCCATGTATTTATCAATGAACTCATATAAAGTAATAGTTTTTGGTGGAGTGAGATTGAACTTATCCCTTATGAACTCTAATTCAAGCTGTCTCAGTATCTTCTGGGCTTCCTGTTTAGTTACAGAACCGATTTTAACCCATTTCTTCCTTCCATTAACACTAAATACCCCGTAGTAGGTATTGCACTTAAATTGGAGAGAAGCCATCGCTGAACCTCCAGCCATGAAAGCTAGAGATGACAGCGAATTTCTGGGAAGTGGTTAGAAATAGGTTAGAAAGTGATGTTTGGGGAGTTAATAAGGAGTGTGTAACTACCTGAAACTTTTGACAAATTACCTTGCATCGTGCGTAGCTCTTCAAAAGTCCCGAACGCAACGCTCTAGCCAACTGAGCTACACCCCGAGAGCTATTTAAATCTACAATAGATTTATCATCTTGCAAATAAATGAGAAATTTATTTGCAAGAGAGGGTACAGAATTTCCAGAGAAAGCAAACTTAAAACGAATCGTAACAAACCCCATATGCTCGGTGTTCTCGTGGTCGGCCTATAAATCCTTCATCCTGGTTTAAGGATGCTCGTTTCCCCTTTAAAAAGCCCTTTGAACCTTTCCGCATCCGCCTCCGAACCGACAATTGTGCCCCAGTGCATGGGAACTACTAATCTAGGGCTAAATTCATTGGCAATTTGAGCGGCTTCCTCCGCGGTCATGGTATACGTCCCTCCAATGGGAAGAAGGGCTATATCAACACTAATCTTTTTCATCTCCGGGATGGCATCAGTGTCGCCGGCATGATAGATTTTCCTCCCGCCTAAAGTGACTACAAAGCCAACCCAGTCATTGGTCTTTGGATGATAATTTTTCCCTATATTGTAAGCTGGTACCGCTTGAATTTGTATGTCGTCAATCTCCACATTATCACCCGGCTTTACTGTTCTTATATTCCCCTTTAACTTCGATGCGGAATCCTTGGTGGCAATGATAACGGTATCCTTTTTCTGAATCCTTCTCACATCGTCTGGAGATAGGTGGTCGAAATGGGAGTGGGTTATAAAAATTAGGTCGGCTTGGCCCTTTTTGACCTTCCACGGGTCTATATAGATCGTCTTATCGCCTGCTTCGAGCTTAAAGCTGGCATGTCCAAGCCAGGTTAAGATGATGTCGTCGCTGATCTTTAGCATAGCTTACGCAAAAGTAGGGGCAATTCAGCGAAACTAATTGCCCCTACAAACCAATTTGAATTGACTCGATTTTTACTTCTTGGCAGTAGTTTCCCATTCCTTGAGAACTACTGCCTGGGGATACACAAAACTGCCTTTCATGTAAGATCCCCATACAATCTTCTTGGGTTTAATTTTGTTGAGTGGATGGTCCGCGGGTATATTCTTCGTAAATTCAACCTTGGTATTCTCGGTCTTCACGGTTCTCACAACAAAAGGAATCGGGTATTTCATGATTCGAGTCATCTCTTTGCCGTCCATTTCTGACTTCTTCAACCCGAAGTAATTGAGATGCCCTCCTGCTGCGGGCTGGAAGTCTTCGCCCACATCCGCCGTCGCTACTATAAACGGTTTTCCTCCCACCTCCAGCACCGATGTCAGCTTCCCATCTTCCTTTGTTTGCTTGGTCATCCCCTCCTGGGCAGGGATTCCCACTTTAGTAGTGAAATCCCGCATCAACTGGGAGCTGTTGAAATAGAAGGCAAAATACCTGCCCGGCTCTCCTGTCTCAGAACCCATGATATATGAGTCTTGGTCCTTCAACTGCACCGTAAGATAGGTGAGCGTGTATGCCCCAAACCCGGAGGTTTGGGACGCATCCGGAACCGTGTACATGTTCATAACCACCATGTTGCTGGGATTGAGTTCGAGCCCTGGCGGAAGAATGGCCTTGAGCGCTTCCGGATCCGCCTCGAACCCAATAATTAGCATCCAAGCATCGGTCACAAGCTGAGGTGCAGGCAGGTCCTCAGAATAGGCCGCTTTAAGTCCTCCCAGACCGATAAAAGTAGCCAGCAATACAACTGAAACAGCTCTACTACTAAGCTTTATTACCTTCATTGTGTTTTCCTCCTCCTGGTGTGGGTCTTGTGTTAGTTACTACTATTGTGTAAAAAATTTGCCGTGTCAATATATACCAAAACATACTAACCACAAGGAATCTCGGATTTAATTTCTCCTCGAGGAAATTCGACCAGCGGTTCAGCTTGCAAAAGCCAGAGTCGTGTGCAAAAATGAAGATATAAATTTTGAGGGGTATGCGCATGAAAAAAGTCAGAGAGCTTTCCGCTAATGAGGTTTACCGGCGCTGCGACCTAAGTGCTTACGGATTCAAGACGACAGAGGAACTCGGGGTCTGCGAGGAATTTATCGGCCAGGAAAGAGCGGTCAAGGCTATACATTTCGGCCTGGGGATGGAGCATAGAGGATATAATCTTTATCTTGCCGGTCCCCTAGGCGTCGGCAAGACTAGCGCTATAAGAACTATATTATCCAAGGTCGCCAAGACCAAGCCCGCCCCTCCCGATTGGTGTTTCGTCTATAACTTTAATAATCCTAACGAACCCAAGGCCGTCAGCTTTCCCACCGGTATGGGAAGGGTATTCAAGAAGGATATGGAAGGCCTTCTAGAGATGCTCAAGGTGGATATACCGAAGGCCTTCGAGAGCAAGGAGTATGAAGAAGAGAAGCAGCGGATTATGAACGAGTCACAGAAGCAAAAGGGTATGTTGTTTGAAGAGCTTCAAAAAAAAGCCACCGAAGAAGAGATGCAGATACAGTACACGCCGACCGGGATAATAACCATTCCCCTTTTCCACGGGAAACCAATTACCCAAGAAAATTACGCCAACCTTGACGAATTTCACAAGGAGGAGATAAGAAAGAGAAAAGAGAAGATAGATGAAGAGGTAGCCGAGGTTTTCAAGAGAATCAGAAAGCTAGAGAAGGATGCCATGGAAAAACTGAAGGAACTGGAGAAAAAGGTAGCCCTTTTTGCGGTGAGGGACCTACTAGAGAGCGTCAGGGAAAAATACAACAACTATCCCTCGGTAATCGATTACCTGGACATGATGCAGAGGCACATACTCGAGCACATCGATAACTTTTTGCCGGATAAGGTCGCCGAAGGAGGGCCCACCCTTCCCTTTCCAACCCCTCCTCAGCCCAAACCCACTTTTACCGAGTATCAAGTCAACGTTTTCATAGACAATTCCGGCTCTGAGGGGGCTCCCGTAATTTTCGAGACCCATCCCACCTATACCAACCTGTTCGGCTCCATAGAAAGAGAGGTAAGGTTTGGTGTACTGGTAACCGATTTTACCATGATTCAACCGGGTTCGCTGGCCAAGGCGAACGGCGGTTATCTGGTAGTCGAGGCAATAGATATTCTTAAATATCCATTTGTCTGGGACTCTCTCAAAAAAGTATTGGAGAACGAGGAGCTGAGAATAGAAGACGTCTACCAACAATATGGCCTCATGACTACGGTCGGCATCAGACCGGAACCCATAAAATTAAACCTCAAGGTCATAGTCACCGGCAACCCCTATATTTACCAGATACTTTACGCCTACGACGAGGACTTCCGAAAGCTATTCAAGGTAAAAGCCGATTTCGATACGGTGGTGGAGAGGTCGGATGAACTCCTTTACAAGTACGCCTGCTATATCAAGTCCTTCTGCGATAACGAGGGTATAAGGCACTTTGACCGGAGCGGCGTCGAAGCCTTAATAGAGCACTGCTCCAGGATGGCCGGCAATCAAAACAAGTTATCGGTTCAATTTGGGGCCATAGCCAAGATCGCCAGGGAAGCCGATTACTGGGCAGGCATGGATGGAAACGCTGGATACGTGACTCGGGAGCACATAGAGAAAGCAATCGAGGAAAAAATCTATCGATCAAACATGGTCGAGGAAAAGATAAGAGAGATGATCGAAAAGGGAATGATACTGGTAGACACCAAGGGTGAGACCGTGGGGCAAATTAACGGACTCGCCGTTTACAACTTAGGAGATTACGTGTTTGGGAAGCCTTCCCGAATCACCTGCGAGACGTTCCTAGGGAGTGAAGGGGTTGTCAATATCGAAAGGAAGGCCCGGTTGAGCGGCAATATCCACGACAAAGGTGTTCTCATACTGAGTGGATATTTGGGAGCTAAGTACGCCCAGAATAAACCCTTAAGCCTTTCGGCGAGCCTCGGTTTCGAGCAGAGTTACGAGATGATCGACGGCGACAGCGCATCCGTCGCCGAGCTTGTAGCAATTCTATCAAGCCTATCCAGCGTCCCGATCAAACAAAATTTCGCAGTTACCGGGTCGGTAAACCAGAAGGGACAGATACAACCTATTGGAGGCGTAAACGAAAAAGTGGAGGGGTTTTACTATGCTTGCAAGGCCAAGGGCCTGACCGGGGAGCAGGGAGTAATAATCCCCCACCAAAACGTAAATGACCTGATGTTAAAGGGCGAGGTTGTCGAGGCAATAAGAGGAGGCCGGTTTCATATTTACCCGGTAGAAACTGTGGACCAGGCCATAGAGGCCCTGACCGGTATGGAGGCCGGGGAAAAGGGCCCTAACGGAGAATTCAAGAAGGGTACGGTGAACTATCTTGTCAACAAGCGCCTCAAGGAGTTTACGGAGGAATTCAAAAAGCTTGCCAGGCAAAGAGCCGGAAAGGGGAAGGAGAACAATGAGGAGGGAGAGGAGTAGTAATTACTGTGTTATCAACTTAAACCAAACCGATCGTCCTGAGCCCGGTCCAAGGACGCGCCTGGTTTCCTATTCACATGATTACAGGTTCATACTCCGACTGGCTCAGTATGAGCGGATAATATAGCTCTAAACAACTTAACTAATGGATTTACCTGCGATGGCAGAGGAAATTTAGGTAAAAAAGAAGAGGATTTGAATGTATAACTTTTTTCCTAAGATGATCTAATTCCCAATGAAAAAATCCAAGTCACAATATCAATTCGTCTGTCAGAACTGCGGGAACTCGTCTCCCAGATGGCTGGGAAAGTGTCCCGCCTGTGACGAATGGAATTCTTACGTGGAAGAAAAGATAGAAAAGCAAAGAACCCCCCGGATGAAAGAACTTCGGGGTTCTTCGCCACTCTCCATCACTCGTATAGAAAGCGGAAAAGAGGAAAGAATCAAAACAAAGATTGGCGAGCTGGATAGGGTTCTGGGCGGCGGATTCGTTCCTGGCTCAGTCGTCTTGGTGGGTGGCGACCCCGGAATTGGAAAATCGACCCTGGCCCTTCAGATGTTGAATAACATAGGCATATCCAACATGAATGTCCTCTACGTTACCGGAGAAGAATCTCCAGACCAGGTAAAAATGAGAGCAGAGCGAATTGGAATAGGCTCAGACAAGCTCTTTGTATTCTCGGAAACCTTGGTCGAGAATATCATAGAACAATTAGAAAAACTTTCTCCAGTCGTAGTGGTGGTCGATTCCATACAGACGACCTATACGGGGGATTTCCCCTCTGCTCCGGGAAGCGTTGGACAGATTAGGGAGTGCACGGCCAAGCTCATGCAATACTCAAAAGCAAACGGCACCGCAGTTTTTCTGGTAGGCCATGTCACCAAGGAAGGAACCATAGCCGGTCCCAAGGTTCTTGAACACCTGGTAGATACCGTTCTTTACTTCGAGGGCGGACGGGAGCATCCTTACAGAATTCTAAGAGCGGTGAAGAACAGGTTCGGCTCAACGAACGAAATAGGCGTCTTTGAGATGAATGAGAGCGGACTCCAGGAGGTAAAAAACCCCTCGGAGATCTTTCTCTCCGAACGGCCCTTGGGGGCCTCCGGCTCCGTCGTTACTCCCAGCCTCGAGGGTACAAGGCCGATACTGGTAGAGATTCAGGCCCTGGTCTCCCCGTGTAACTTCGGCGTGCCCAGGAGGACCACCATCGGGCTCGACTATAACCGAGTCTCCCTTCTGGTGGCGGTGCTCGAAAAAAGAGCAGGGCTTCATATTCTCAGCCAGGATATCTTCATGAACGTTGCCGGTGGGGTCAGGGTTGAAGAGCCGGCAATAGACCTGGGTATCAGCATGGCGGTTACGTCGAGCTTTCTCAACAAGCCGGTTCAATCAGACGTGGTTGTTTTTGGGGAAGTCGGTCTTTCCGGGGAAATCCGCTGTGTTTCTCAAGCTGAGTTGAGAATAAAGGAAGCCGAAAAATTGGGATTCAAGAAGTGTATTCTTCCCACAATAAATTTTGAGAGATTTAAACCGCAGGATAACAACATTTCCTTGGTCGGTGTGGGTTCCATCGAAAAGGCCATCGAAGCCCTTTTCTGACAAAAGAGGGAACCCCTTCTGTATCAGACAGGGCAATGATTTAGATATAGCTACGACAGGACGAACGGATGCGTATCCGCCCGAGAAACCTAAAAGAGCGACATCAGCTTTGACGGCAATTGACCGAGGGTGTGGCGAAGCCTCGTCCAGTTGTTGGCGGCATTTTCCTTGGCATCCCAAACAATCCCAAACACCGCCGGTACCAGAAAGAGGGTGAAGAGGGTAGAAACCACGAGCCCTCCGACTACGACGCTTCCCAATCCTCTATACAACTCCGAACCGGAGCCGGGGAACAAAACCAGAGGAAGCATACCAAAGACGCTTGTGGTCGTGGTCATAAAAATCGGCCGGACACGGGTTTTTACCGACTCAGCCACGGCATCTTTTAATTCCATTCCCTCCTCACGTATGTTGTTGAGGGCCTGATGTACGATCAAGATTGCGTTGTTCACCACAACTCCAATCAATATCACAAACCCGAGCATGGTAAGAACATCGAGCGCCTGATAAATAAAGAGGTTCAAGATAGCCAGCCCGAGAAAGCCGCCCAGCGCGGCGAGCGGAACACTGAACATAATGACAAAAGGATAAAGGAAACTCTCAAAGAGAGAAGACATCAGGAGAAAACAAATTGCCGCAGCCAGGAGGAAATTCCACTGGAGTGCTTGCCGGGTAACGGTCAGGTCGTCTGCCGTCCCGGTGAGGATGACGTTATAAGACCCGCCCAGCTCACCAGCCTGGCGAAGCGGTGTTATGATCTCTCTCTCGATTGTTTCAATCGCCGATTCGAGCGGCATTTCGTCGGGAGGTATTACCTGAATAGCAATCGTCCTCTGGCGTTCGTAGTGATTTATCTGCTCAGGACCAGTGGTTACCACAACATCCGCCACCGAGCCGACGGTTACCATCTCACCGCTAGGTGTATTAATCATAAGGTCTTCGATATCTTGGGTTCGGCTCGAATATATATCCTCTCCACGAAGCACTAGGTCAATCTCATCCCCTTCGACCAGATAATCGCTCACCTGTGCACCGTCTACCAGGGCGTTAACCGTGAATCCCAGCTCCTCGTTGGTTAAGCCTACATCCGATGCCCTTACTCTATCGGTCACAACCTGCACCTCTGGGCTCCCCAGGTCAAGGCTGGGAATGGGCCTGGCTTGACTGCCGGGTATTTTTTGCATTACGCCAAAAAAGGCCTTTTGCCCGATGTCCACGAGTTTTTCCAGCTCGGGACCGGTGATCTGGATGTTGATGGAGCGTCCCTCGCCCAATCCCCTCTGGAAAAGACTGGACTGAGTGACGACCGCAATCATGCCCGGAATTTTGCTGAGAGTTCGCTGCATCAACGGAATCAGCTCACGAACCTTGTCCGGCTCCTGGGCGACGGCACCCATGAATACCTGACGTCCCCGGGCCACGTAGAAAAAGTTCTCTATAGGAGGAGCATCTAGTTTTGCCGCCTCGGGAGAACCTGCTTTTGCTTCCCAATAAGGTCTCAAGTCCTTCTCAATTTGCTCACCTATATCAGTGAATTCCTGGATGTTATATCCGGGAGGAGGAAGAAGTATGCCGAAGATAAGATTACGATTTCCCTCGGGCAGGTATTCGGTCTTGGGCATCATAACCCAGCTAAGAAGAAAAGCGCCAAACGTAAACCCACAAACTACCCCCATACGAAGCTTTGGGTCGGCCATGATGCGGCGAACCAGGTTCGTCACTCTGTCTGCAAATACTTGGGCGAAGTCGACATAACCCCAAAGGTTTGATAACGATTTACCCTCTTTCCCCCGGGCAATCTTCAATATCTTGGCAGAAATGGCCGGAATTACCGTGATAGAAACGATAAGGCTTAATATTACGGAAACGCTTATGGCAATGGCAATATCTCGAAAGAGCTGACCGGCCTGTTCCTCGATGAATATGACCGGAAGAAACACCGCTGCAGTGGTGAGAGTGCTTGCCAGAACTGCGCCCCAAACCTCTACTGTTCCATCATACGCCGCCCTGAGACGTGATTTTCCCATCTGCATGTGGCGGTAAATATTCTCCAAGACGACTATGGAGTTATCCACGACCATTCCTACGGCGAAGCTCATTCCGGCCAGGCTTATAACGTTTATGGTCCTGCCCAGGAGCGCCATCATCACAAAGGTTCCGATGACACTGATCGGGATGGCGGTGGCGATGATCAGAGTGCTGCTTCCGCTTCGCAGGAAGAGTAAAAGGACCGCAATAGCCAAGCATCCTCCTATTACCAGGTTATGCTTTACCAGGTCTATTGCACTTATAATGTATCCCGTTTCATTGTATACGTTGTACAAGGTAATACCGCGGTCTTTCAAGATTCCCCGGTTAAGCTCATCCATAGCTTCTTTGAGCCCGGCCATGACCTCTATAGAATTAGCCCCGCTTTCCTTAATCGCATTAATGGCAATAGCCGGCTCACCGTTTTGACGGACAGCGTACTCCTCGTCTTTGTATCCCAATCTGACCCTGGCCACGTCCCTTATGTAAACAGGCGCTCCGTTTTTTCGGGTGATGACCACGTCCTCGATATCCTCCGGAGATTTGTATTCTCCTATGGTCCGGACGACGTATCTGCGTTTTCCTTCATCGAAATCCCCGCCGCTATAGTTATCATTTTCCTGGTCAATTGCCCTGGCCATCTCTAGCATGGTGATATTCCGTGCGGCAAGGGCATCAGGGTCGACAATTACCTGCATCTCTCGTTCCCGTCCGCCGAATACGTTTGAGGAGCCGACCCCGGGAACCCGCTCAAACCTAGGTTTTATATAATCCTCTGCAAAGTCGTGAAAATGGTTGATGTCAACGTTATTGCTGGGTAGCGGCTTAAGAATGAACCAGGCCATAGCGCTTCCCCGTACATCCGTACTGCTTATTACCGGCCGGTCGGCCTCTGCCGGATATTCCCTCACCTGGTTTAATTTATTCGATACATTCACCAGTGCAGCATCGAGGTCAGTTCCCACCAGGAATTCTAGGACGATAGTCCCTCTCCCATCCTGGCTTTCACTGGTCATCTGGACCAGGCCCTCGACCGTCTTTAACTCGTCTTCCTGCTTCCGTACGACCTCGGTTTCCACCTCCTGCGGGCTGCCTCCCTCCCAGGTGGTGTCAACAGTGATAGTAGGTTTTTCGACATCGGGCGTGAGCTGGACGGGTATTTTGTAAAGGGAGATGACCCCAAACATGACCACAAATATCACACCAACCGCTACGCTTACCGGTTTTTTGATTGATGTGTCGACTAGCTTCATTGCCCTTGGCCCTCGACCTTACATGACTAACGATTAATTCAAATTAGCAGGATCAATACGATGCATGATCACGATTTAACTTGCATCTTTCATCCTTGATCATGTGCTTTCATCCCTTTTTCTCCGGCACGCTGTCTTGGTTAATTATATTTACCGGCTGGCCGGGTCTCAGTCTCTCATTCCCGCGAATTACCACAAGTTGACCGGTTTGAACCGGGCCTATGACCTCTATCAGGTTTTTATATGCCATACCGGTAGTTACGGGCATTGGTTCTGCTGTTCCGTTATTCACGACATAAAGAAGTCTATCGTTGCCATTCTCCACGATAGCGTCCTTGGGAACAAGCTTCACCAGTGACGGTTCCCCAATCAGAAAGGAAACCCGGGCAACCATTCCGCTCTTTATAACATGGTTTTTGTTATCCACGACCACTTTAACCGGAAAAGTACGGGCTCCCTGAGCCGCCTGTGGAACAATCGAAGTCACCTGTCCTTCTACCTCCAACTGGGGAAGGGCATCGAAGTTCACCTTCACGCCGTCTTTTAACTTGATCTGGCTAACATAGCGCTCCGGAACATCGACTTTAATCTCAACCGTGTCCATATCAATTAGTTCGACTACCGGTCCACCCTCGGCAATCCATTGCCCTATCTCGGTGTATTCCCTAATCACATATCCGTTAAAAGGTGCCACAATCCTAGACTTGGAAAGGTCGTACTCGTACCGGTCTATCTGAGCCTCTAGTTGAGCCACCTGCGCTGACCAGGCATTTCTCTCCGATTCCATATCCTGAAGTTGTTGCTCTGAAGCTACGCCTTTTTGGCGAAGTTCTTTGAAACGGGCATAATTTTTACGAGCGAGTTCAAAACGGGCCAAGGCCTCGTTTTTTGCCGCTTTGGCCTCGCGTAGCCTGATCATAAGAGGCTCAGTCTCGAACTCTGCAAGTACATCACCCTTTTTAACATAGTCACCCTCTTTCACCGGAAAGCTTTCTACAAGCCCAGCTATCTCGCTAGCCACTAAGCTTCTCTTGCTCGGTTCGACCGCCCCCACCAGTCTAACCGGCTTTTGGAGTCTTTGCTCTACTACTTTTGATACCACTACTGGCGCCGGCGGCTCCTGGGTCCAAAGCTTATCATCTGAAAGCAGTCCGAATACGCTAAAGGCTAATGAGAGAAGGAAAGCAATTCTTTTAAACCGCATTTCTACCCCTAAAAAATTAGATACGGCTGGAGAATAACCAAAAGATTCGACCGAAGAGCTTCATAATAATTCCACATCATTTAACTTTTTGAATAACACTTTTGATTTCTATGCGTTCTCACCCTATTACGAAATTAAGCTAACGTGGAACCAAAGTTTCTCCAGTAGTTTTTCCCCGAATCCGCGATATTAATCGAGACAGAGAGAACTTACCCATTCTCCCCTGAATTGAATCCATGTATGTATAAAACACTGGGGTAAGGTAAAGAGTGACAAGCTGTGAAAAGACCAACCCCCCCACCACAGCTATACCCAATGAACGGCGGGATTCTGCTCCGGCTCCGTGGCTTAATGCAAGCGGCAAAGCACCGAATAGAGCAGCCATCGTGGTCATCATAATGGGACGAAACCTTACCAGACATCCCTGGTATATCGCTTCCATTGGGCTTTTTCCTTCCTTCCTCTGGGTTTCCAGTGCAAAATCAATCTGCATTATGGCGTTTTTCTTCACTATCCCTATGAGCATGATCAGGCCTACAAAGGAATAAACATCCAAATCGATGCCAAACAAGAGGAGGGTAAGCAAAGCGCCAAAACCGGCAGAGGGAAGACCGGAGAGGATGGTAAGCGGATGAACGAAGCTCTCGTACAGGATGCCCAGAATCATATAAATAACCAGTATGGAGAAAATGAGGAGAAGCCAGAGCCCCTGAAAAGACGCTTGAAATTCCTTGGCCACACCTTGGAATGAAGTGCTTATAGTGGCCGGCAATACCTGGCGAGCAACGTCATTGACCTTTTGCACCGCCTCTCCCAGAGATACCCCCTTTTTTATATTAAAAGAAATGGTAACCGCCGGAAACTGCCCGTAGTGGTTTATTGTCTGCGGGCCGAGGTTCTCGGTTATCGTCGCCACCGCATCCAATGGAACAAGGTGCTCATTGGATGAGCTTACATAAAGCCGAGATAACGCCTCCGGGTCCATCTGGTACTCCGGCTCCAACTCCATGATTACACGGTACTGGTCTTCAGGAGCGTAAATGGTCGATACCCATTGATTCCCATAGGCGTTATTGAGTGCCGTGGCCACCTGTTCCGCAGTCACTCCGTGTGCAGAGGCCTTATCCCGCTGGATCACCACGTTTATCTGTGGATTCCGGTTCTGGAGGTCGCTTGTTACGTCGTCTAACTCCGGGAGGTCGCGTAGCCTGGCTTCTAGGACCGGAGCAAATTTATAGAGCTCCTCGATATTCAAGCTTTGAAGCGTGAACTGATAAGAGCTTTTTGTCAGTTGCCCTCCTATTCGAATCTCAGGAGGGTCCTGCATAAAGACCTTTATTCCGGGAATCTCGGCCAGTCTAGGCCGTAACTGCCCGATTACCTCCTCTGAACTCGGACGCTCTGAAAGTGGGTTCAAGTACAAAAACATGCGACCCTGATTGGCATTACCGCTAGAGCCGCCCACGGTCGAGAAGAAATTCCTGATGTGCGGGTTTTCTCTAACAACGTCAACCGCCGCTTGTTGTAGCTTCGCCATCTGTTCATAAGAGGTTCCAGGCGGGGATTCGGTAATTGTCAAGATGGAGCCTTGGTCCTCGTTAGGAATGAATCCTTTCGGTACGACGATAAAAAAGTACACTGTAACAATTAAGATGACACCGTTTATTGCCATTGTGGCCAAGCGGTGCTCGAGAACCCGGCTTAAGCTCCACTTATAGGCACTGAACATACCGTCAAAAAAGCGCTCGGTAATCCCATAAAAGCGTCCGTGTCTCTCCTCGGCCGGTGGGCGTATGAAACGACTGCAAAGCATCGGCGTCAGAGTCAGGGAGACAAAACCGGAGATCAAAATAGCCACGCAGATGGTCACGGCGAATTCATTGAAGAGCCGGCCAACTACCCCGTCCATGAAAAGAACAGGAATAAACACCGCCGCAAGTGAAATAGCCATAGAAACTATGGTAAAGCCGATCTCCCTGGAACCAGCTAGCGCTGCCTGGAGGGGTTTCTTTCCCATCTCCATGTGACGAACTATATTCTCGAGCATCACGATAGCGTCGTCCACCACAAACCCGATAGCCAGAATCAACGCCATCATGGAGAGATTGTTGAGACTGTAGCCGAGTGTATACATAACTGCAAAGGTGCCTATTATGGACATAGGAAGCGCTAAGCTGGGAATAACGGTAGCGGAGAGATTACGTACAAAAAGAAATATGACCATGACTACCAGGCCGAGGGTTAACATCATGGTGAATTTGACCTCGCCAATTGACTCGCGTATCGACTGGGAGCGGTCATATCGCATATGCAACTCAACAGAGGAAGGCAGGTACGATTTGAGTGTGGGCAGGAGTTCTTTAACAGCGTCTGCCACGGCAACGGTGTTGGTTCCCGGCTGACGCTGTACAGCCAGAAGCACCGCCCGTCTACTACCGTCCTTATCTATGTAGGTGGCAATGGTCTCGTCATCCTCGACACTGTCAATAACCTTTCCCAGCTCCTCCAGTCGCACAGGTGAACCGTTGCGGTAAGCTACGATAATATCACGGTAAGCATCGGCTCTATACAGTTGACCAGTAGTCAAAATGGTGAATGCCTTGTTAGGCCCGGACAGCGTGCCTGTAGGGAGGTTCACATTCGCCTCCCGTAGTGCCTCCCCCACTTCATCGATTGCAATGCCCCTGCTGGCCAGGGCATCGGGATTTAGCTGTATACGCACGGCGTATTTCTGCGCCCCGAAAATCCGGACCTGCGCCACTCCTCTGACCGTAGAAATACGCTGGCCCACGATGGTATCCGCATACTCGTTGAGCTCCCAGATAGGAAGTGTCCTAGAGGTCAGCGCGAGGTAGAGAATAGGCTGGTCGGCAGGATTTACCTTTCTATAGCTAGGAGGTTCCGGCATACCAGGGGGAAGAAGGCGAACGGCGCGGGATATCGCCGTCTGAACATCTTGAGCAGCCGCATCAATATCCCGGTCCAGGTCGAATTGCAGCGTAATCTGAGTGGACCCTAGGGAATTTACAGAGGTCATGTTATCTATACCCTCGATGGCAGAAAACTGCCGCTCTAGCGGGGTAGCAACAGAGGAAGCCATTGTTTCGGGACTGGCACCTGATAGGTTGGCGGATACTACAATGGTCGGGAAGTCAACATTTGGGAGGTCATTTATAGGAAGTAGCCTGTACCCAGCAATGCCGAAAAGCAATATTCCCATCATGACGAGCGTCGTCATAACTGGTCGGCGAATAAAGGGGCCAGAAATATTCATGGGCATATTTCCCGCTTAATTTTCAAATACTGCCCTTTCGATTGGTTAATCCAGAATTGTCTTGATTGCTGCCCTCAACACTGTTCTTAATCTCAACTTTGACACCGGGAACGAGCTCAAGCTGTCCGGTCGTAACCACTTTCTCCTCAGGCTCAAGCCCCTCCGAAATCACCACATCCTGATCCAATCTGCTACCTACGACAACTGGCCTAGATTCCACAGTTAGGTCCGGCTTGACTACAAAAACAAATTCGCCATCTTGGCCCGTTTGCACTGCCCGTGATGGAATCACGACTGCATCTTTTAAAGTGGTGATTGTCAACGCCACGTTGACGAATTTGCCCGGCCAAAGAAGCTCACTTTCGTTGGGGAATAACGCCTTCAGCATTATAGTCCCGGTCGTAGAATCTACCTCGTTGTTCAAAAATGTGAGTTCGCCACTAACCGGATTATTCAGGTCTGTGGGAATCGCCGCCTCGACCCTCAATTTCCCACCCGACGCCATGTGTTTTCTGATTTCTAACAACTTCTGTTCCGGGACGGAAAAGGTTACGTATACAGGCTTAATTTGGTTTATTACCACCAGAGTTGTCTGGTTGGCTTCGACAATATTACCCGGGTTGACCATGAGCCTTCCCAAGCGTCCGCTAATAGGTGAACGAATATAGGAATACTCCAGTCGGAGCTTCGCATTTTCTACGGTGGCCTGGCTGGCCTTGACTGTTGACCGTAGGGTCTCAAGGTTGGTGCGGCTCTGTTCGTATTCCCGCTCCGAGACTATCCCTTTTTTGAATAACTCCCTGTAACGATTTACATCCGATTCCGCTTCTTTCATCTGGGCTATGTCCCTTGCCAGGTTGGCCTGTGCCTGCCTTAGCTCCGCTTCAAAGGGGCGAGGGTCAATCGTGAAGAGAAGATCTCCTTCTTTGACATCGTTACCCTCTTTGAAATAAGCACGTGCCAACTTTCCTTCCACCTGCGGTTTGATTTCCACGGTGGAGTAAGCTTCTACATTGCCAATTATTCGCAGTTTTAAGGGAATATCTTTTTGAGCGGCGGTGGCTATAGTAACTGGTACCGCATTTCCCCTATTTCCCGACTGGTCTGAATTTTCAGGGGGGCGAGTTTGCCCGTTTGAACACGCCCATAACAAAACTGAGCACCAAAATATCGATAAAAATAACGTCGCTGGAGAACAAAACATCTCGTTCCTTGTCATTTCACAGCCCTTTCTGGCCGGTTACAATCCCGACAAAGTCATCCTCGCCCGGCATAAATTTAACCTCACCCTCAAACGCTTTTTATTCCGTCGAGAAAGATTTTCACGAAAGTTTCAGCCACTTCCTCTTTCTCCGGCTGTCTTCGTCTCTTTTCCCCAAAGAGTTCCTGTCCCACTATGTAATTGGAAACCATACCCATAAACGCCCGGGCAGCAAGAAGAGGATTTAACTTCTTGAATGCTCCTTCAGAGATTCTCTCTTCGATGTAGTCGGTAAGAACCATTGTTATATATTCCACATAGGTATCAAAAAACATGTCGGACAACTCATGGCCCTCCAGCGCACTGAAGTAAAGTAGGCGCATGAAAGTGGGGTCCTTTTCCACACAATCGAACATCCTGAGGGCGATAGTTTTGAAGATGAGCCAATCGTCCTTTGTACCCCTGTAAGCCTCGATATGCAACTCGATGCCCGGTTCTTCCTCGATCTTTCTCTCGATTATTGCTCCATAAAGGTCCCTCTTCGTAGAAAAATAACGAAATATGAGGGCCTCATTAACGCCAGCCTCTTCCGCTATCTCTTTCGTCGTGGTTCCGTTAAAACCCCTTTCCGAAAAAAGCCGGATCGCCGTCTCCAGAATCTTGTGCCTGGTGCTTATTTTTATCTTTTCTGTTGACATTTTTTTTATCTCGGTAATCTTATATAGTAAGTAATCACTTACTTAGGAAATTACCACCTGCCATGCAGAATGTCAAGGAAATCAGCCTTTGATAATCAAACTCAATCTAGGAAAAAGCTCCGCTTTGATATAAATTTAGCAATTCTCACACCGGAAGGAGGAAAAGCTACATGACCGAAACCATATTTCTGATCCTTCTCTCGTTGTTAGGAAGTCAGGACGCACTCAATCTCTCGCTTCAAGATGCTAAAAGAATGGCTTTAGAAAATAACCGTGACATACAGATTGAGAAAAAGAATGTAGAGATTTCCGCCGGAGAAATAACCACACAGAAAGGTGCATTTGACCCGGTCCTGAACCTTAGTTCGTCTTATACAGATGCTAAGATACCCACAACCAGCACCTTTATTGAAAGCGGCGTTATTAACGAAAACGAATTCGTCGCGGAGAGTGGAATCATAGGAACTCTTCCGACTGGGACATTCTACAACATTCTCAACTTTTCCCTAAGCAGGACCAAAACAGACTCACCGATCGAGGACTTAAGCCCTAGCTGGTTCACCAGTCTCAGCTTCAGCATCGGACAGGAGCTCCTCCGAAACTTTGGACTCGACGTAAACCTTGCCCCTTTAACCGTAGCTAGAAGATCGAACGAAATATCGGTAAAACAGCTAGAGGTAACCGTCTCAGATACCCTGCTCAGGGTCGAAGAGGCTTACTGGTTAGTCGTAGCCGCACGCCAGGACCTGGAAAATCAGAGGACTGCATTAGAATTGGCAAAGGATTTGCTAAGAAGAAACGAGATCCAGGTGGAAGTGGGTGTTCTTCCGCCGGTAGCGGTTACCGAAGCCAAATCTGAGGTGGCGAATAGAGAAGTGGACGTCATCAGCGCCGAAAATACACTCAGAGCAGTAGAGGACAGACTAAAAAATATCTTGGTAATACCACTAACCCAGCAAATTTCCCTTACCGATGAGCCCACCGATGTAGTCAGGTCTTATAATGAGGTTGAGGTTCTGGAAGAAGCATTAGAAAAAAGACCGGAGATAGAACAGGCAAAACTGGATATTGAAAACAAGGAGACGGAAAAGAGGTTTTTCTCAAACCAGAGACTTCCAAGCCTCTCCGTTCAAGGAACGATAAACCTCCAGGGATTAGGCGGAGATGAAAACCCAAACCGCCTGAGTTTTGAGGAAGAGCCCGAGCCCATACCGCCTCAATTTGACCAGCCTGGGGACGCGTTCAGAAATTTGTTTGACGGCGAATTTCCGACCTGGCAGATTCTAGGGGTCTTTAGCCTCCCCATTTTTAACTGGACAGCCAAAGGCAACTACGTCAAAGCCTCGGCCAACTTAGATAAAAGCGTTATAAGCTATAAGAAGGTTACCGACGACGTCACGCTGGATGTGAGAAATGCCGTAAGGGAAATCGAAAATAGCTTGAGAAGCATAGAGGCGGCCAGGACGACGGTAGAGCTTCGCAACGAGGTGGTTAGAAACGAGGAAGAGAGGCTTAATGTGGGAATTGGAACAACCAGGGACGTGATTGAAGCACAAAGGGACTTGGTAAATGCTAGGACAGAGCTGATAAGGGCTATCGCCAGTTATAACATTGCCCTGGCACGGCTTGAGCGGGCCAGGGGGACTATAATGGAGGCAAGTGGAGTGGAGATAAAAGAATAGTTCATGCCATATCTACGACACCGTGTCCGCAATTGTATTCGTCCTAGTCCTTATTCCTTATTGATGAATGAACACAAGATTCACCCCTACGATAAACACGCTTTCCCTTATAGCCTGTTCTCAAGCAGACAATTGCAAGGACACCCAAACAATAAGGACACAAAATAATAGGGCGGGGGCAAGACCCGCCCCTACCTATTTCTGCTAAATAAACAGCGGCGCAAGTACTAAAGTAATTGTGGAGAGAAGCTTTATAAGGACGTGGATTGACGGGCCGGCGGTGTCCTTGAATGGGTCGCCCACCGTGTCGCCCACCACGGCGGCCTTATGAGTTTCTGACCTCTTACCCCCGTACATGCCTGTCTCTATATATTTCTTGGCGTTATCCCAAGCACCGCCGCCATTATTCATCATAGTTGCAACCAGGATGCCCCCGATTGTTCCCACCATGAGAAGCGCTGCTACGCTCTCTGCACCTAGACCAAATTGCTTGAATATGATTCCCACCACGATAGGCATACCGACGGCCAGAATTCCCGGCGGAACCATCTCTTTTAGCGCGCCTTTTGTAACTATGTCCACACACCGGGCATAGTTTGGTTTTGAAGTTCCCTGAAGGATACCCGGATTCTCCTCAAATTGGGCCCGCACGTCGCTTATCACGTAATACGCCGCCCGAGCCACCGCCCTTATGGCCAGGGCGCTGAATAAAAATACGAGCATCGCCCCCAGTAAACCACCCACGAATACCTCGACCTTAGCTATATCTACGGTGTGAAAGGCTTTTCCGGTTAGATGCGTCACCTCATCCAGATAAGCAGAAAAGAGCAGAAAAGCCGCCAGCGCCGCAGACCCTATTGCGTATCCCTTGGTAAGAGCCTTGGTGGTGTTGCCCACGGCATCAAGTCTGTCCGTCTTGTTCCTGACCTCTTCGGGCTGCTTGCTCATTTCCACTATGCCCCCGGCGTTGTCGGTAATCGGCCCGAATGTATCCATGGCCAGGATGTATGCCGCCGTCCCCAGCATACCCATGGTGGCGATTGCAGTGCCGTAAAGCCCTGCTCCGGTCGTTGAAATATCGGTAAACTCCTTAAGGCCGTAAACGCCACAGTAAAACGCTCCGACCAACGCGGCAGAGATAGCCAGCACTGGAAGCGCAGTACACTCAAGCCCTACTGCCAGACCGGCTATGATGTTCGTGGCCGGTCCGGTTTGAGACGCTTCAGCGATGAACTTCACCGGGCGATACCTGTACTCGGTGTAGTATTGAGTGATATAGACGAAGACAATACTGGTCACAATTCCTATCACCCCGGCAGCGAACAACCAGAGGTTGTTATTCAAGAGTAAATACGTAGCTACATAAAACCCTATAGCTGCCAATATACAAGCAACATAGTATCCGCGATTGAGGGCAGACATTGGGTCCTCCTTGTCATCTTTCAACCCGACCATGCTTATTCCCACCATGCTGGCGATTAGGCCAAATGCACGAGCCACTAAAGGGAAAAGGATTCCTTTGATGCCGAAGTGAGGAAAAAGGGCCACCCCAAGGATCATCGCTCCGATGTTTTCTGCCGCCGTTGACTCAAATAAATCAGCGCCACGGCCGGCACAGTCACCGACGTTATCACCCACCAAGTCGGCAATTACTGCCGGATTCCTGGGGTCGTCTTCGGGGATTCCCGCTTCTACCTTTCCCACTAGGTCTGCCCCGACGTCGGCGGCCTTGGTGTAAATTCCGCCGCCAAGCTGGGCGAAAAGTGCAACAAAACTCGCTCCAAACCCGTAACCGACTATTAGAAATGGAACCCTCTTCACCACCTCCGGGTCATCTGCCGAACCCCCGTATAGGACAAACAGAATTCCTACCCCCAGAAGACTCATCGCTACTATGGTAATTCCGGAGACTGCTCCGCCCCGTAACGATATTTTGAGGGCCCGGTCCAGGCTCGACCTCACGGCGCTGGCCGTGCGGATATTCGACCTTATTGAGATCCACATCCCGATATAACCGGCAAGTGCAGAGCATCCGGCTCCGAAAAGAAAGGCAACCGTGGTTCGCCAAGCCAGGTCATGGTCGCCCTTGGCAAACCAGTAGAGCACGAAAATGAGAACGGCAAGGGCAATGCTCAGCATTATGATCGTGGAGTACTGTCTCTTGAGAAAAGCCTCGGCCCCCTCTTTGATAGCGTTACTTATTTCCTGCATTGCTGATGTCCCCATGTCATTACCGAGGACAAACTTCGCCAGATATCCAGCATAAGCCAGTGAAATCACGCTTATAGCCAGAACAAGCACGAGTAGTATGTGACCGAACTCCATATTTTTTCCTCCTTTTTTCTTCTGTCTTTATCGATTTTATCTTATTACTTCATATTGTCAGAGAGTAAGAAAGAACACACTACTTCTTGGGTTGGATATAATAAATGGCAAGATGATAGCATTGCCGGGAAAAGTAAACCCAGAATTTAGCTCGTGTATTTAATCGGCTTGTTGGTCTTGATTGGGGCAAAAACAATTTTAAGCCTTTACCCTCCTGGGGGAAGTTATGATAGCTAAAAAAACAAAAGTTACAAGTAGCCTGACAACTCTTGATAATTCTAGTGGATTTGGCACCTTAGGGGCAAGCTGCAGGGTGCTCCTATTCTACTATATAAGTTAACACCGGCCAGTCCCTTGAACGGCAGTTTCAATTTCAGCTATAATAATGTACAAACTTTTTCAAGGAGACTTTGGAATGGCCAGTGCAGACACGGTAGAATTAAAGGACTCAACCTTTGAGAACGAAGTTTTGAAAAGCGATAAGCCTGTTTTGGTTGATTTTTGGGCCCCTTGGTGCGGCCCGTGCAGAATGATTGCTCCCGTTGTTGAAGAAATTGCCAGTTCCTACAGCGGGCGGCTCAAGGTGGCTAAACTGAACGTCGACGACAACCCAGAAATCACCATGAAATTTGGGATCAGAAGTATTCCTACCCTTATTTTATTCAAGGATGGAAAAGCACTAGAACAGATTATAGGAGCTGTTCCCAAGAGCGAGATAGAAAGGGTAATTAAGAAAGCCCTTTAGGCTTTTTCATCTATTCCTATCCCTCGTAAATAGAGAGTGAAGCGAAGAGTAAGATTTTACCTCCTTCCGGACCTGCTTTCACATACTTGGCTTAACCTCAGCCCTTAATACAAATTTGGGGATTCAGATATGGTTATAAGCTGGAGCAGTAGTTTTACACTAAATCTTAGTGCATCCGAAGACCCATCTTGGAGACCATCTTGCGGTTTTTAACCGCCAGGAAAAGCATCCCTTCTGGTACGGCACGAATAATTTTTAGGAATAACCAGTCATCCATAGCTACATGGAGACACGACTCGCCCGGCTCTGGAGATGAGAGAGCTCACCCCTTACTATCTCATTCACGCTGGTTTCTTTGGAACCCAGTGTTGACCTGAGATAATGAAACGCCTTCCACGGGTCAACAGCATTGCCGCAAGTGAATATGTCTACCGCCGCATAGCCGTATTCCGGCCAGGTATGAATTGCCAGATGAGACTCTGCTATGACCACCACACCACTCACTCCTTGCGGCGTAAAATAATGGAAGGAGGCATCTAACACGGTAGCACCGCTCTCCGAGGCCGCTTCGAGCATAAACTTTTTAACCCTCTCCAAGTCATTCAATATTTCAGGGTCACACCCATGGTATTCGACCAAAAGATGTCTCCCCAGGACTTTCAATCTCCCTCTCCTTCTCTATATTGTGATAATTACTCATTAAAAAGTGAGAATATACCCTTGTGAGTTAAAAAGTCAAACCAAAATGCTCCGTGTCCGGTTTACACCAGGCAGCACGGAAGTCATGCCGCATAGCATTTTAAAGGGATAGAGACTGAATAATATAGTGGCCCCCAATCCTGTCTCTCAGCCGCCGGGGAATTAACAAATTGGTTTGTTATAAGACCATCCAAACATTAAACAACTTGATAAAAAAATCCCTTGCAAAAGCCAAGGGCTAGTAATATCATCATTTCTAGCTAAGTTCAGGTCTAAAAGGAGGAGATATTATGGCCAGATACATAATGCTCAGCACCTTAACCGACGAGGGGAGAAAAACGGTAAAAATGAGGCCGGAGAGGATTAAAGAAGTAAACAAGGAGTTGGAAAAAAGCGGGGTTAAGGTAATTGCCCAATATGCCGTACTGGGCCCTTACGACTTCGTAAACATCGTAGAAGCCCCGGATAACGAGACCATCTCCAGGGTTTCGATTGACTTAGGCTCAAGAGGGACGGTTCAGCTTATGACCATGGCGGCAATCCCCATAGAGAGGTTCACCAACAAACTGCAGGGTAAGTAGCTCATCCGGCAGTTGAAATTTAGAATCTAAGCTGAAAGTCAACAATAAAACTGACATTGGCGACATCCGCATCGGAACCAGTTAATGGAATTTGTACTCCAAAACCCGGACTGAACCGCTTCCCTAGCCTCAAACCCGGCGTCACAAATATATCCGTTTTTTCCAGCTTGTATGGAGATAAAAACGTATATCCCGTAAATTCACAAAACAAGGTTGGATGGGTAAGCAGGGGAATGGTTACTCCAATTGCCGTTCCGTATTCTATCCTTGCCTCAAAATCATCGCCTTCTAGTTTATCCGCATTTAAAACTAAATCTATGCCCAGGTTGCTAATAAGGCTTAAACGCTTTTTTCTCATCCCTGTTGAAATGTATGGAGTTATGGTCGTTGCACTTTGCAAATATAGTGGAAAGTCTCTTCTATAATTGCTATTTATTGTTTTTAGTCTATTTACGTTATCCTTGAACGCTGTCGGAGCTGTTAAATCAACCCCGCCGGATAAAATAAAATTTTGATAATCCATCAACACGAATTTGCCACCAAACACCATATTCGAAAACTCAAACCCGTCGTCTGCTCCCTCTGTATTATTCACACCAGCGTATGGACCCCTTATGTAAAAACCATAACTATTGTTAGAAGAATTAAAATCAAGTCTTATAGAATAAAATATATATTGACCCCCCAATTGTTCCTTCAAATCTACAACTTCGAAGTCAAAACCTACCCTTCCCAGCGGCATGGGCGACTCAAGATAAAACGGATAGGAGAATTGAAATGCCTTGGCCTTATTTGCGGTCATAGTTAATGGTCCTTGAAATTCGAAAGTCCCGGTCAAAGGATTCAATATACCTATTTTCCTGCCTCTCATGAACATTCCTAGGGGATCGATTACATATCCCGCTATCTTTGCCGGTACATTATCCCTTTCTAGAAGCCATTCCGATAAGTTTTCCATCATAATTCCGAGTGGAATTCCTATGCCAGGAGTAGCAATTAAATCGGGCAAAGACGGCGTTTCTACGAGGCCCTCCACGGTATATTCCCAAAGTGTACTCATAATGGCCGAACCGAGGGCAGAGGCCCAGATGCTATGTCCCCTATGTCTATAAAAGAGGTAATAAAGGGCGCCAAAGTAGGGATGATATATGTAATTGGTCACGAAGCCATCGCCGTCTTCCACTTCCGGCCATTGGGTTATGTTATCTATCCATTCCGAGAAGGAAGTATCGAATATCCGGTCATTCTTAAACCGCACATAGTAGAGCCTACCTGCCCACCAGATGGTATAACTCAGTCCTATATCGACTAAAAATTCTTTTACTCCCAGTCCTTTTAATTCAGTCTCTCTCGGCGAGAGAACTTCGTCATCCCTGGCCTGGTCATATCCATCGCTAAGTGCATATTTAGGGGTATTGAAAGGTTTCAAATAGCCTTCCAAATCCCCAGCTTTACTAATATCGCCGCAGATAAACACCAGACAGAAAAGAGCCGGGATAAAGAAATTCCTCCTACGCTTGTCCATAAAGCGATTTCTCATTTTCCAATCATCTAAAGTAAACTCAAGCCGAGAAAAGACTACGGTAATTGAACTCTAGCTTATTTATCTGCTCCTCCCCCAAGTTTGCATATCCGTGGCTAAAATACGCGCTTTTGATCAATTGTTCAGAATTTTCTGGTATAGATGAAAAATAGAGAGGAAAAGATACACGAAAAGTGAAATGATTTAAAGACCATATAAACCGTTTAGTATTTTTTTGACCCTTTCTTCCCAGGTGTACTTTTTTACATCGAACCGGGCCCGCATGGCCAGCTTTTCGGCAAGAACTGTGTTCTCCAATACCCTTTTAATAGAATCCACCAGTGAATCCAGGCTATCAGGCTCTGCGAGAAGGCCATTACTTCCGTCAACCAGTATCTCTTTTACGGAAGGAAGCGCTGTAGCCACTATTGGACGACACGAGGCCATGTATTCAAATAGCTTTATGGGTGAGGTAAACTGCATCGCAGTAGTCCCATCCCTGATGGTCATAATGGATGTGTAAGGCATAACCAGCACGTCGGCAGATGAAAGGTATAAATTGACACTCTTGTGTGGGACAAAACCAACCAATGAGAAGTTCTCCGCCCTCTTGCTTTGAGCAATGCTTCTATATCGATCGTTATCGCTTTCAAGACCTCCCACTACGAGAAAAAGCACATCTTTAAGCTTTACTGATGCTTCTATCAGAAGCTCAATCCCTCTACCGCTGTATGTATTTCCGCAGTAGCATACGATCTTCTTCTCGATCGGAAGTCCTACTTGTTTTCTTGCCTCCTCCTTTGACAAGATAGGCTCGAATTCTTCTAAATCCACGCCGTTGTGCGCAACCACCAGCTTTTCTTGCTTAAGCCCTAAAGAAAGATAAATATCTCCCAACCCCTGGGAGTTAGTTGAAAATCGGAGCAGATTATCCGAGTCCTTGAAGGATTTAAAAACGAGGTGAGCGACTCTGTCCACAGGCGGATGATGAGCGTCATAAATGGTAGGGATATTAAAAGAATTGGCGGCAAGATAGGCGTAAAACATGTTCCTGGTGATAACCAGGTCGAGCTCCTTTCTCTTAAACCTGGTGTATACGGCACTCACCGCCCCGTGGGCGATGTGTCTGGCCGTAGTATTATATTTGAAGGAAGGAAGGGTAGTCAGCCTGAAATTTGGTTCGACGTTGTAGTACTCAAAGGGGTTCTGATTACTATTAAAAGAAGGAATCACCAACTCCACTTCAACGCCCAGCCTGGACATCGCTTGGCACATCTTCATCACGTGGATAGCACTCGCACCCCTGGTAAAGAGCGGAGGGCTACCTACATAGACCACTTTCAATACCTTTCACCTCTTCAGAACACCAATAAATTCTGTGTCTCCAGAGAACGTGTAAAACTGACATATAACCTCTAGCCGAACCGAATTAAATTTACAGATAACCAAATTGTAAAGTATAATTTAACCTTTCTAAGTTACCAGAACAAATTTAAACGAGCGATGAAAACACACTCAATCCGGGGTTTTAATGATGTTCTTCCAGATAAGGTCAAAAGGTGGCACCATGTCGAGGAAAGAGCCAGGACCATATTCGAGCTATACGGCTTTTCGGAGATAAGAACGCCGGTAGTGGAATTCACCGAAATCTTCGCCAGAAGCCTGGGAACCACGAGCGACATAGTGGAGAAGGAGATGTACACGTTTAAGGACCGCGATGGCTCTTCGATCACGCTTCGTCCCGAAGGCACGGCCGGAGTGGTAAGGGCCTTCATAGAACATTCCATGTATGCCCAATCCCCCATCACCAAGCTTTACTATACCGGCATGATGTTTAGGCATGAGCGTCCGCAGAAGGGACGATATAGAGGATTCTATCAGGTTGGGGCCGAGCTTTTCGGCTCGAAAGAACCTATTGCCGACGCTGAGATAATAACCATGCTCTGGCGGTTCTTCGAATCCATCGGCATAAGCGATTTCCTTAGGCTTGAAATTAGCTCGCTTGGCGATGAAAACTGCCGGCCTTCATACAAACAAAAGCTGGTTGAATACTTCATGCCCCGGAGAAACGAGCTTTGCCCGGACTGCCAGAGAAGGCTCCACGTGAATCCGCTCCGCATCCTCGACTGCAAGAATGAAAACTGCAAGGAGATTTCTCAACATGCGCCGGTCATGCTCGATAATTTATGCAGTGAATGCCGAGAGCATTTCGAATCGGTAAGAGAAACGCTCTCTATCATAGGCACTCCCTATGTCTTGAACCCGCGCATAGTGCGAGGGCTTGATTATTACACCAGAACCGTCTTTGAGGTGACGACCGATGAGCTCGGCGCTCAAAATGCGGTAGGAGCAGGGGGAAGGTACGACCGACTGGTCGAAGAACTGGAAGGGCCCTCTACCCCAGCCATAGGATTTGCCGTGGGCATGGAGAGAATAATACTCCTTCATGAAAAAAAGTTCCCGGAAGGATTTCGGAAAGAGGCGGATGTTTTCATAGCTTACTTGGGAAACCAGGCTAAAAAAGAATCCTCAATACTGGCTTATGAACTCAGGAAAAACGGTGTGTTCACGGAAATGGATTACGAAGATAAAAGCCTAAAGAGCCAGCTCAAACGGGCCGACAAGCTTGGGGTTAAATACGCCATAATCATCGGGGAAGAAGAACTCCGTCGGGGTAAGGTAAAAGTAAGGGATATGAGGAAAAGCACCGAGGAAGAAACGAGCCTTGAGGATGTGAAGAAGCTGGCGATCAAATTCAGGATATAATTGCTATCACATCTTTATGTAGGGGCGACCAGCCGGTCGCCCTCAATTTCATATCCAATTATGGATGTCATTCAAACTGACTGGTTTTGCACCGAGTTCGATGAGGTTCCTATTTGCCTCATTATCTAATGTATATAACGGTTTTTGCCAAGTAAAAACATCACGGCAAAATTGTTCCGTTTTACTATTCGGTTCGGCGTAGGCAATAAATATGGAACTAGCTAACGCGGCCACGAACAAATTACGGTAAGTCGCCGTTTGCACCGTGGCACGATGCTGACTTTTAGTAAAAGGAGACAAAAACAGTAGCCGTCCTTCCATAAGTGGTTGTTTATACTGCCTCGGCATTCGCATTCCCTCGATGTCCCGTGCCGGACAGATGACTATAGGCTCGGTGCCCCGCAGGAGAATACTCAGGCATTCGCGCTCGATTGGCGAATGGAAGCCACCAATGACCGAAATACCGGCCTGTCTTAAAGACTGCGCAAGGTCATAGGTTTTAAGAATCAGGCTGCCCGGGCATTTGACTGAGCAGAATAAAGCTAATTTTTTTTGCCTAAGAATATCGAGATTGCCCAGGGCAATGATTGACTGAGGGGCTTGGCCGCCCATATAGCTTTTTAGCTCGGAAGGATAGATTAGGTCATCCTTACTTATATACTTAATGTTCATTCTCCGAGACCCACATAGAATTAAATGGACAAAACGGACAATTTAATGGACAACTTATGGACAAATAAGATTCATAAACTGTCCATATCAGGGTAATTAATTGAGAGTTATCACAAACGTTTAATCAATTCATCTTTAGGCATTCCTGTCCACATGCTTACCTGAGTTAATATGTCATTCAAAGTACCCTTTGCAATCACTTTGTGCATAGGAATGGTGATATTGTGTGTGCCCAAATGCGTAGTCAGCGAATAACGTGCATGGCTACCGCGTTGGCGTACAAATTGGTAGCCAAGACTTTGAAGCAAGCGAGCAACCTGGGCACCGCTAACTTGTGGCAGACGCGACACTGCTTAGCTTCACCTCCGAAAGTAACAACACATCCGGTAGTGATTCAGCACCTTCAAAGTGGAGAGCGACGGCCTCTTTTATGTTTTCAATGAGTTGATCAAAGGTTTCTCCCTGAGTAAAGATATCCTCCCCTATCCCTCTTGCACACCAGAGCTCACCGTCATGATAGGCTTCGATTTTTACTAGCACAGTAATTCACCTCCCTTGTGCTTTGAACAAATTTTTTAATCTGCTTCCTTAAATATTATACTTTTTCACCTGGAAGCAATCCCATCTCAAAGAGAAATCTAGAAGGTTCCTTTGGCCATCCCCAATATTTTTCTGCATAAGAAAGGGTTAACGTTTTAATAGTTCTGGTGATCGCAACGAAACAGTTGCGTCGTTCCTCCTCCATTTCAGGACTATTGTCACCTTTCCGTTTACTTTGAAAAGATGGCATTTCATCCTCAACTAACCCAATAAGATAAACGTGGTCAAATTCCTTGCCCTTAGCCCCGTGAATCGTCATGAGAACAACTGTGTTTGGCTTTGGACTCGGCTCCTTTGAATGCATCTGGAGTTCCTGTAGGAACGCCTCCAAGGTTAATTGATCACCCAGAGACCTTGTTATGTCTCTCATTAGCTCTTCCCATACGGATCGCTCCTCTTCGTAACGAGCAAATACTTCGACCGTCGGGTTGCCATTGACCTTCTGCTGAATCTGCACCAACTCGTTAAACCAATCAAGCGCAAGTCTACTAAACTTCTTAAAATCTCTGCCCTCACCTAAGTAGAGTGAGGTCTGATCCAGAATCTCCTTAACTAAATGATCTGAAGGCTTTTGACAAGCAAGCTTAATCCAATGTCGCAAAAAATCACCATTCGACGCTAAGGCTTGTGTTGTCACTACGTCGGGGTCAACCTCCACCTGAGTAAGTTGGGCAAAAGTACCGCATACTGCCTCTAGACTATCAAGGTTTTGTCTATCATTAGCAAGACGTAGAATGGAGTGAAGCCACACAAACGGCGTGCTCTCAAATTCATCTTTTCTCTGAGAGATTACACAGGACAACCTTTCGCTTCTCAATGCATTCTCAGCGCCTTCAAGAAGTTTACGGCTTCTCCCCAAAACAACTACAGAACCAAGATGTCCAGAATGAAGGTTTTTGATGTCCTTGGCTATTCCTGCTGACTCAGCATCGAAATCAGGAAAATCTGAAAGAAGACGCACAACGTTTTTATCAGACGCAGAATGAAATGCCTCAAGTGGTTTTTTATCGGGCGACCTCAGAAAGTTGTGACGGATGAGATTATTAGCTAATTTTACGATCTCAGACGGACATCTGTAGTTCATAGGCAATTGTATAATCTTAGGTGAATAATCTTTTATAAACTCCTCAAGGCGTTTGTGACTAGCTCCATTCCACTGGTAGATAATCTGTCATCGTCAGCAACTACAAATAGATTTCTATGCTTGTCACCGGTAAGAGCACGGATAAGGCTATACTGAGCCTGATTAGTATCCTGAAACTCATCAATGCATATGTATGGATAGACCGTCCTATAGCGCTTGGCAAAAGCGGGGAACTTTGTGAATAACTGATAAGCTTTCAGGATAAGAGAGTTAAAATCCAGCGCATTCCGTTTAGCTAATTCCGCTTCATAGAGCGGATAAACAACCGCCATTCTTTCCCCGAGTCTTTTATCTCTAAACGCATCGCGACATTCCTCAGGTAAAATCAAATGAGACTTTAGACCCTGAATAACTGGTAACGTTTTCTTATCAAGATCGGTCACTAACTCACTTACTTTCCTAGCTTCTTCTACTGCATCGTTTAAAACTGCTTTCAAATCGACGTCTTGCGAATATATTCGAAAATTTGGATTGATACCTATATGGGTTCCATGCTGTCGTAAAATATCAGCACAGAATGAATGGAAAGTACCTAGAAAAAGACGTCCTTCTTGTCCAGGCACAAAATCAACAACACGAGTCCGCATCTCGTCCGCCGCCTTATTGGTAAAAGTTAGACCTAAGATACGGAAATTCTTGTCGCTACTAGACTCAAGGATCCGAGCTATACGGCATGTAAGAACTCTAGTCTTACCAGAGCCGGGACCGGCTAGAACCACTAAAGACCCCTCATCCCACTTGACTGCTTCTAGCTGAATGGTGCTAAGTCTTTCCCAAGCCTCGATAAATTTTTCAGTGCCCATTCTATCCTGCTTTTACGATTATATCGTTTATAGCTTTGGCAAAAAATTCGGGAACACGTGCTGCATTTGACCCTGCTGCTCGAAGTTTTTCTATTAGTAAAATAGTATAACCTGTCTTACCCGTTCTTATTTTCGATGCAATTTCCTCTTCATATCCTGTTTCATCCGGTTTTTTAGTTAAACTCACCTTTCGCTCAGAAAGAATTTCTATGTATTCTTTAATAAACCCATTCTTTACAAGGAAAATTTCCAGATCCGCTCCTTCTTCTGGGAGTGCTCGGACAAGTTCCTTAATTTCTTTATCTGTCAGACCACGGTCTTTAACCTGTTTAACAAATCTCTTTCCTTCATCATCATTGTCACATATCATAATCCATGGAATTTCAAAAGCCTGTGCTAGACCAACGAAGGCTCCCGGAGATCCATTGTTTTGAAAGTCAATTAATGTGACCCCTGCTTGATCTAATGGCCTCCCCAACAATTCCGCAAAATACCGAAGGAGTAAATACTCGCTCTGACCTTCACAGAAAAACCATGCACGCGCAAATAGCACTTCTCCCCGAATGCGTTTTGCATAAGTGTCAAGGTCGGAAAGGTCCTTATCACTGAGGTACGACTGTGATGCTGTACGAAGTCGTTTTAGTTGAATGTGAACATCTCTTTGTTCTGGATACATGGCAAGTAAGTCGCGGTACTCCTTCTCTTCCATCCTGCCGTTCACAGTAAGCGTAGAAGTGCCTTCAATATAGTTAAACTTTGATGCGTTATTTGTGCAAAAATCCAATAAACCAGTTGCATTTGGTACTTTGGCCGAAAAAGAACGTTTAACATAAAGCACTTTGTTTGATAAGCTATCTCGACGAAACATCCGAATCTGTGTGAATGGGATCTCTTGAATGAAGTAGGGTGAGTGCGTTGAGATAATTTTCTGGCTTTTGACCTCGCCCAAATTCGCTGCAAGGGCACGAGTCGCATGGGGATGGAGATGGGCTTCCGGTTCTTCTAATGCTAATATGGCTTCTGTTTCCGGCTGAAATGTTGGTTTGAGAAGAACATCAATGTAGGCTTGGAAAAGAAAGAGAACAGCCAAGCTCTGCATACCCTGTCCGTGGCGTGAGAGCGGAAATTCAACCTCACTTCCACGCCCCCTGATAACTACCTCCGATTTCGACATTAATTCCCAGGGTTGAAGTGGCAATGGCTGTATTGAAGTGGTTTGTGCAGCTCCTAGTGCTATAATCCTTTGGATTTTCTCTAAAGAGACTCTTACTTGTTCAAGTCTTGGATCAGCTTTAAGCAGAGCATTGTTGAGTTTTAATAGTTCATCACCTAGATTTCTTCTCTGTTCCTCACTAATTTTAAGGTCGCGTAGTATTCGCCCCCAGAACTGAGACCGTGGAGAAAACTCATCCTCAGAATCCCGTAGTGCAGATAAATAAAAGAAACGTATGTAAGAGAGAAAGCTTGACAGATTACTTGGATTTGCACCCTTCCCACCTAACGGCTGTCCATCCAAATTGAGGAACTCCCATTTGGTGACAATCTCCTTTGCCATTTCATCAAATTTGCTAGATAGCCTTAGCCCTATCGAATCCAACTCCTTTATAGGGTCCGTTTGAATAATATCGGTAAGGGCTTGGATTAAAGAGTCTGGCCATTCGCCAGATTTATCCTCCCGATATCATAATTCTATTACAATACCTTCACTTGTCTGGGGAGAATCTCCAACTTTGGACATGTAATAGTCGTACTCGTCAAAAGGACTACCCCGACCTGCCAGACTTCTAGGTAAAGCAATCCTTAAAGCATTAAGAAATGCCGTTTTCCCAGAGTTATTTTCACCCACCAAGACGGTCGTATCCCCTATAGGGATGGTCACATCAACTAGACAACGGAAGTTTTTGATTTTGACCTCTCTGAATTTCATTCATTCTCCGCTTTCTTCTTCCGTCCCCAAACCCATCCTGTATTTAATGTCGTAATTTATGATGAAATCCAATTCCTCATCCGTGAAGCCGTAATGTTGTGCCAACACACGGTCGATAGAGTCTATAAAAAGCTTCGTCCGACTTGGTCTATATTGTTCATAGGTCATCTTTCCGTATCTCGTTTCTTTAGTACCCTTTAGTGCTAATATTTGTTTTTCGCCAATAGTGACAAGAGAACGTGGAATTGCTGTGTCAAAATCTATAGTGAATTTTGCCATGTCAGATTTTGTTAAATGTCTACAGTCAGAATACTTTCTCCATAGCCAATAGAACGCATTTGAATTTAAAATTGCACACAAAGCCAGTCGGGTATCTTTATCCGCTACAAAATACTGCCTGTATTCGTTTGATTGTTGTGGTACGTCAAAAGCGCGAAGCCAATAACCACCAGTACCTCCGCTAACTGCTAATAACTTTCCCTGACGCGAGTAATAGGATGTAATATTTTTCTTCTGTGCTTTAATCCTAGAGAAAATTCGCAATTCTATCAAATCAGAAAACTTACCCCATGCCCCATCGATTATATGTTCCTCAGACTGAACGTAAATTAGATTTTCAAATAGAAAGTTCCTTTCATCATTTAACCAGTGATTGAAACCAGATGACATCAAAAAGGAATTTCCGTTAGATGATTTTTCCATGACACATATAGAAAGAATTTGGTGAACCCCAATGAAAAGGCAACTCGGTCGGTCAGCAAAATTTGAATAGTAAATATGGCTTGCATTATTGGTGAGCATTCTTCGCAGAGGTAACATACGAGGCGTAGAGCCTAGAGAAACTGGAGCTATCATACCGAATCTACCACTTGTATTTAAAATGCTTAATGATCTTTCCATCACAAAAGCATAAAGATTTCCACAACTCTCGGTCTCATACCCCTTTATAGTGTACTCATCTTTGACCTTACTATATTCAACATATGGCGGATTGCCTATAATCACATCAAAACCACCGCTTTTGATTATGCCGTAGAATTCAATGAACCAGTGGAAAGGCTTATGAGAAGAAAGCCATTTCTCATAGGCGACTTTTTTATTTACGTCTATGCCGTATTCCCCTGCCAGGTAACGGTTGAGTTCATCCTCAAGTACCTTCAGCCGGTTGCGTAGTTCCTGCTTGTCTTCTGGTGTTACTTCTCCTTCCAGTTCTGTCTGCTGCTGACGGAAGAGTACAAACAGACGGTCGATGTCCTGTGCCTTCTCTTCAATCCGAGCCATCGTGTTGTCGAAATCCAGCTTGCTGGTGACAGCCCGTTTAACCTCATCATAATTTGCGAACCCGACAAGCGTATTTCCCGCCCTTATGTTAAAGTCAATATCAGGGAGTGGCTCAATATCTTCGACTCGTTCTATCTGCGCCACGAGTTTTAGAAAGAGGCGCAGTTTACATATTTCCACGGCCTCTTCCATTATGTCGACGCCAAAGAGATTGTTTACGATTATAGATTTAAGGATGAAATAACGCGGGTTGGGATGTTGCGCTACTCGATCCAGAATCTTACGAAAATCGCTGAACTTTTCGGGCCGATGCTTCTCGCCCGAACGCTCCAGGTCAGACAAGAAGGCTTCCATACGATCAAGGCAGGCCTCGTAAAGGGGTTCCAGAATATTGAGTGCAGCGAAGAGAAAAGCACCCGAACCGCACGTGGGGTCGAGAACCGTAACTTTTTCAATTGCATGATAGAAGGCACGAAGCAATTCCGGTCCTTCGCAGTTCTCTATCACGTCCTGTGCGAATTGACGGATATCCAGGTTGTAGGTGATAAGGTCGTTGATGTCCCTGATTTCACCTTTTGCTAACCTATCTCTTAGCTCAAGACAGCGTTTTCTGCGCTCAACGTATTCACGCCAAGTCTCTGTAGGAAGCGCTAGGTTATTTCCTTCTGAGTCGGGTACAACTGCTTGGCCGAGGTTATAGCGCTTATCGAACATACGCGCATTGGGGTCATGCATTCCCTTCTGCACAAAATCGGGCAAACTGGATTCAGGAAACACATTTCCATCTTCATCAATCACGCCTCGCCTGACGGCCTCATAAATGTAACGGTCGGGATCAGATTGCAGCAATCTCCAGACCGTCGTATCGGGTGAATCGCCCGTGGTGAGCCGGGTCGAACCACCATTCGCTCCTACAAATGCGATTTTGCATTTCTGCCTGGCTACGTCGAAGAGAAACGGGATGACCGTGTTTTTGCTTATATACCCAGTGATGTCCTCTTTGGTATAATACGCGCCCATCTGCTTCTGGTTTATATATTTCTCGAATATGTAACCCAACACATCCGGGTTGATTTCGTTGTCCGCTCGCAGTGGGCGCTCGTCCAAATGCCACTGATATGCGTCGAAGAAGTCAAAGAGCTTTTCGAATGCGGCGTCGGCTATCCGGATAGCTTTGCCGTGTAATTCTTCAATCTGATGCCTCTGAAATATGCCGCCGTTTAGGTAAGGCACTTTGCCTAGAAGTTGACTGGCTTCCGCAGAACGTTCGCTTTCCTTCTTAGCAAATCCCTCAAAGAAAAGCGGACAGAGAAAATCGGAATAGAAAAGGTCCTTTCCTCTATCCTTGATTCGTGCGAGTTTGTTCCTGAGATAATTCGTATCGTTGTTGAGGAAGCCTTTCTTCTGGATAAAGTAAATAAACATCAAACGGTTCAACATCACCGAGGCATACCATTTCAGCATGTCCTCATCGGGAATACCCTTAAGGAATTTCAGAAATGCAGAATGCTCGGTCTTGAATCGGTCGTAGAAACGTCTGGTAACCCTTTCCACATCGAATGCAGAGCGGGCGCGCGCGGCAACATCTACGATAGTAAGATTTTCCTCATCTTCAAGAGTAAAGACCAGCGCTCGAAGTTTCTGGATAAGAGCGTCCCCTGATTGGTTACGGTGGTAATGGTGTTCTCGGCAAGCTTTGGGCTTACCGGCCTCGCGCTTGACCCATTGCCAGATTTGGTTAGTTAGAGCAGGGTCGGTATAAATAATCAAATGTTCATGGGCGGATTTCGCTACCTCTCTTTCAATCTTCCGGCGCACATTATAATCGGGCAAGGCGTTACACTGAAACGCCACCATACCGCGCTTCTCAGCGATAGCACCGAGGGTAAAATTCTGACCATCTACTGTGATATCTAGTTTTGAGGCGTATTGGTCCCATCCCAGTTCCTCTATAAAAAGTCTTTTGAAGTCAGATTGTTGAAGAAGATTCCGGGTTCTTGGAATGTCCAGTTTCATGGTTGAAAGTATGAATTAAGAGTTATGAATTATGAAATATTAAGGAATTTACTCCTATTTCTTAATTCCGACTTCTTACTTTTCTTGATGATTGTCACAAAGATTGCAATAAGCTGATTCGTTTCTTCGAGCAAACGAGCAAGTTTTTCACCTGACACTACACCAGATTCAGCCATAAGTTCAAGCCAGTATGAGGTTTCCTCCAACTCCTTAAGACAATCTCCCATTTTAGCAATAAATTCCGCATCAGAGCGAGCACGAAATGCCTCTCGGTAATTAGCCCCCACGGAGGTTCCGGAACGCAAAAACTGCCTCCCCATGACTTGCGCCTCCACTGATTTCGGCATGGCACAAAATAAACGTATAATCCTTAATGCAAAGTCCTTTGTTCTCTTTCTTAGATCCTCTTTTTCACCCTTCACGCTTCATCCTTGTTTTCCTTCTTCTTAATTCTTAATTCATAATTCTTATTTTCAAATAACCCCATAGAACAGATGATCCTTGGTTCCTGGCTTTGCTCCTCTTCATGAACCAGACAAAGACGATCCTCTTCGCGAAGAGTAACAACCAATTGGGCTAGAGCCATATCGGAAATGCCGCTGCGAAGCTGCCGGTTTAGGGTATCAACCGCGGTAGAACGTAGGGGATAACGGTAGATTTCATCGATAGCCTTGAGCAGTTCCTGCGACTCAAACAGCGTGCCCTTAACCTCTTCAGCATAGCGTTTTAGCCTTTCATAAGTGCGGAAACGCGCTCCGGATGGCCGCCCTAGTTGTCCGCCGATAGACTTTTCTTCCTCCACAATCAGTTTGACTCCTTTTTCCACCAGTTCATGATGTTTTTCATGGCGCTGTAATCCAGGGGTCTCGGGCCGGCATTCCGCTGCTTTTAGAATTAAAAACTGGGATTCGGTGACACTATTTCCGTCCTTATCGATCCATGCCAGAGCGTCGTTCCCTTCGGCGGTGCGTAGGTAAACAAGCACGCCCTCGGGTTCTGCGGGTGTACCGTGGTGCGCCCCTACAACGGCTTTGGTCGAATAAACCACCGAGGGCAATTCGGGAATGATTTTTTGTAAATTTGGGTCGGCAGTAACGGCATTCTTCCAGATCTGATAGGCATAAGAGGCCAGGTCCACTTCCGTATCCGCATCGCCATCCAGTATTCCTGCCTTCTCGTGGTAAAGGTCGAGAACAGCGTTATCATTCCGGTCATCTTCAAAGAAAAATTCGTCCGTACCAACGACTTCAGCGTTCTCCTGCAGCCGTCGACGCACTCGATCACGAAGGCGGATGATACGTTCTACTCCCTCTGCAGGCAGGAATGAATAACAGAGTATGTTTTCAGCCTGTTGCCCGATTCGGTCTACACGCCCGACACGCTGGATGAGTCGGATAATAGCCCAAGGTAGGTCGTAGTTTAGGACGATAGAACAGTCCTGCAAGTTCTGACCTTCACTGAGAACATCGGTAGCTATGAGAACGCGCAACTCATCCTCAGGCCTGATTTGGCTCCGCTTATTGTTGCTAGCCGGACTGAATCTCCATGCCAAAGCCGTTGGGTCGGGCGAGTCTCCGGTTACACCGGCTAGTTGGGTCACACCCCTCTTCTTCAGTTGAGATTCGAGGTAATATACCGTATCGGCAAACTGACTAAATACCAATACCTTTGGGTCCGGGTGCGTTTTCACCAGTAGCTTAACGAGCGCGTCAAGCTTTTCATCTCTGCTTGCATCCCAATCTCCACATTTTTGGAGGACTTTGAGCAGAGCGGATGCATCGCTTTGTAAGTCCTTTGCTAGCGTCCTGACGAAAAGAGAAGGGGGTAGCCACTTGAACCTGTGTCTATATTGGGTTGCATACTCCGCGTAAACCTTCTCCGCACGACGCTTAAAGTCCTCCTCGGTTCTTAAGGGCACACGGCCGTGCGCCCCTACAATCACATTGTTATCACCATCTTCATCAAAAAGTTCGGCTGCGATGCCGATTTCTTCGTCGCCGTCATTAACTCTGGCATCAAGAAGAACCGAATCTTGTGTGCCAATGGGAAGAGTCTGTCCCTGGTTAATTGCGTGTAGGAATATGTAGTTACGTAATATATGGCGCTCAACAGACTGCAGGAATGCCTGTCCACTGCTTTCAAGCCGCTTGAATAAATTGGTGCGGCAAAAGCCCATAAGTCTCTTGCCCGCGCGGGATAGGTCCTGAAGCACTTTGGCCTCGGTTTGGGTTGGCGGCTCATGAGGTGAGGCAGAAACGTAATTGCCAAGGCCGTACCGCGGTAGGTTGAGCCTGTTAATAGTATCAACGACATCTGGTGCATATAAGCAAGCATATTGGTCATCGGGGTTGTCATCGTCAATCTCGAACTTGAGTGTCCTGGGAAGGCGTGTTGGAAAGTAAGAGCGCGTGCCGTCTTCGAAGGTAAGGTATTTGCGCCCATTCGTAGAATCAGTTTCTGCGTAGTTGTCTTGAATGAAGCTTCGGGTGCGGCGCACAAGATAGAGCCGCATAAGCTCACGCCAATCATCAGCGTATTCACTTTTTTCAAAAGCGGCTAAAGAACGAACCGAACACTGATGGCGGCGTATAAACTCGGTTTCACCCAAATCACGAAGCAATCGCTCGGGCCGAATTCCCAGGTCTTTATCCTCCGGGATGAAAAGGCGAAGCTGATTAGAGAGATCAAGGTAAGTTTTGTTGTAAGGTGTAGCGGTTAGCATAATGACTTTACTTTCATTCTCCCTTATGTATTCCTGAATGGCCTTATAGCGCTTACCCTCACGGTTACGAAGGTTGTGGCTCTCGTCTATCAGGACTAGGCGGTAGCGCCTCAGATTTCGCAGTTCGGTTGTGACCTGACTTATAGATAGAACCTTGGCATGGAGCCGATACTGCTCACGGTAGTCTTCCCACATTTTAACCAAGTTCTTGGGGCAGATGATCAGCGTTTCTAGTCCGTGGTCGTCTTCAAATATGCGTGCCAAAGCAGTCCCCATGAGTGTTTTGCCCAAGCCCACCACATCACCTATCAGAACACCACTACGCTTATTGAGATGGTGTGCGGCTATCTTTACGGCTGCTGTTTGGAATTCAAAAAGCCTATGCCCGAAGTCACGAGGAATGCGGAACTCGGAGAGACCGGCTCGTGCTTCCTGGGACAGGTGATATGCCATTTTTATATAGATATGGTAGGGTGGAACTATTTCCTCCCGGGCCCAGCTCTCTTCGATAATCTTCACCAATTCATCGGAGATGTCCACACACCAGCGGTCGTTCCATCGATCTTCAAACCACTTTGCTAGCTTATTGCAGGCGTCATGGTCGAGCACGTCTACGTTTAGTTCACCCTGTTGTGATAGACCCGCAAAAGTCAGGTTGCTGCTTCCCAAATAGCCAATAACCGGGTTAATTGGGTCCGGTCTGAAAAGTAGGTAGAGCTTAGCGTGCAAAGGATGGCGGAGAAATAGTTTAACCACAACCTTCCTAGCCTTAATTTGAGCTGCTAGTTGTCTAAGACCCGCTTCATCCTCGTTGTTTGGGACGCCCAAGGTCAACTGATCACGGAACTCCTCAGCCAGCTTCTTCTTCAGACGCAGTGCTGTCTGGTTGTCAATGTCACCATCCCGACTCACCAGGCTCATTGCTGCTCGCAGTTCTTCCTGTGGTGGTCGCTGCATTCCCACCAGGAGACGGCAACAATTACCCGTGCCCCCGAACCAGTGATCAATATATGAATCAATCTGTTTCCAACCACGTAGATTCAAGTAACCCACGCAGAAGTCGGCATGATCGGCCACCTCAAGTGTTTCTCGAAGGGCGGGCAGTAATTGCTGGTCAATATTATCGAATATACGGGGCATTACCGGGTTACCCTAAATTATTTCATGTTATACCATTTTGGTATTGATACGCAACAAGAAATATCCAAACTGACCTGTATATATGAGTATTGGGCATCCTGAATAACAAAAGTTATGGTGTTTATTTTACCTTAAGATTGGTCCGGCAAATGATTTTTATTATGAATAAATTGATCGAGGGTGCGGTGTGTTATCTTAAGAGCTCTAACTTTTCTCCCCGGAAAAATCGTAGAGCAGCTTAAGGTTCCGTTCCACCAGCTCATAAATACTGGGAAATCTTTCCTTGGTGAATACCCGGAGCGCCTCCTTGTAGGACTTTATGGCCTGCTTACAGTTTTCGGACTTCTTTTCTATCTCGGCCAAGGTTGTATAAGCAGCCCCGAGATTGTTCTGAGTAGTGGCATATTGCATGGGGAACTTCTCGATAGTGTAGACGATTAGGGCCCGTTCGTAGGCTTCAATCGCCTTCTTACTATTCCTGGCCTTATCCTCTACCTCGGCAAGCGCTCTATACGCCACGCCGATATTATTCTGGGTTGCCGCATATTGTAGCGGAGACCTCTCGAAGCTCCTGACCTTAAGCGCTTCCTCATAGGCTTTGATCGCTTTCTTACAGTTCTCCGCCTTATCCTCGACCTCGGCCAAAGTCCTATAGGCTGCTCCTAGGTTGTTCTGTGTAGAAGCGTATTGAAGTGGAAATCCTTCCAGGGTATACACCCTTAGGGTCTCCTTGTAAGCCTTGATCGCTTTCTTACAATTCTCTGCTTTGTCCTCCCAGTCGGCAAGGGTCCTGTAAGCAACCCCTAGGTTATTCTGCGTAGCGGCGTACTCCATCGGATATCCGGCAATGCTGTAAACCTTGAGCACCTCTTCATAAGCCTTGATTGCCTTACTACAGTTCTGGGCATGGTCTTCCGCCTCGGCAATGGTTCTGTAGGCAGTACCTAGGTTGTTCTGTATGCTGGCATAATCAACGGTCAAGACCTCAGAGTTAAAAACCTGGAGTGCTTCTTGGTAGGCTTTTATCGCCCTCTTGTTGTTATCGATCTTGTCTTCAGACTCGGCTAGCATCCCGTAAGCAATACCGATGTTTCTTTTTATAGTCCCGTAATCCGACGGGTGGTCCTTGGGATTATAAAATTTAAGGGCCTCTTCATAGGCCAGTATTGCTCTCTTCTGTTTTTCAAGATCATCTCCCTCAATAGCCAAGGTCCCATATAGAACTCCCAGGTTTTTGTTTATCACCGCACACTCTCCAGGGTCGTTTTCCAGGGAGTAGAACTTGAGGGACTCCGTATAAGCGGATATAGATTTCTCATAATTCTCAATCCTGTCCTTTACCTCGGCCAGGGTGCTATATACCATACCCAGATTCTTCTCTACTTCCGCATAATCCCTCAAGGACGCATCATCCGTATAAACTTTAAGCGCCTCTCCAAACGCCTCTATCGCCCGACGGCAATTGCTCGATTTATCCTTTTCCTGACTAAGATTCCTATATGCTATTCCCAAATTCTTCTGTATCATGGCGTAGTCTTTGGGATAATCCCCGAGTATATAAACCTTTAGGGCCTCCCGAAAAGCCCGGACTGCGTTATTATAGTTTTCTACTCCACCTTCAACGTTGCCCAGCGCTAAATGAGCCATCCCCAGATTTTTCTGTACGGTTGCGTAATCGATAGGGTTACCCTTGAGTGTATAAACCTTGAGAGCCTCTTGGTAGGATTCGATCGCCCTTCTATTGTTATTAGCCTGGTCATCCACCTCGGCAATCGACCTATAAGCATCGCCGAGTTTTAATTGAGTCCCGGCGTATTGAATAGGAGATTCATGGGGGTTGAAAGCCTTAAGGGTTTCTTCATAGGATTCTATTGCTTTCCGGTAGGTCTCTGCCTTGTTTTCAATCTTGGCATCCTCGGTCTCGGCAAGAAAGGCATAGGCTATGCCCAGATTCTTCTTGATAAGTTCATAATCCCGGGAGGAAATATCGGGGGTATAGAACTTGAGGGCCTCTTCATACGCCTTCACCGCGCCCTTATAGTTTTCGACCTTATTCTCCGCTTGGGCTAGCGCTTCATACGCCATACCCAGATTTTTTTGTATCAACCCATAATCCTCGGGAAATGCGTCGAACGTGTAATACCCAAGGGCCCCCTGGTAAGCCTCTATCGCACCCCTGTGGCTTTCAACCTGGCCCTCTTCCTCCGCGAGTAGGGTATGAAATATTCCCAGGTTCTTCTCCATGAAGCCGAATTCTTCCGGGTAGCGATCGAAACTGTAAACCCGGAGCGCCTGCTCACAGGACTGAATGGCCTTTCTTAGATTTGCAGCTCTGTTCTCCACCTCGGCGATGTTTCCATAAGCAATGGCCAGGCTTTTTTGTATGAAGCCATATTCTACGGGGTAATTTTCATAGGTATAGATATTAAGCGATTCTTCCAGGGCCGGAATAGACCGTTTGTAGTTAGTAGCGCTGTCCTCGTACTGGGCCAATCTGGCATAGGCAATACCCAGGTTTCTCTGCACTAAACCATAATCATCCGGAAATTCCTCAATAGCGTAAACTGACAGGCTCTTCTCGTAAGCCTCTATTGCCTTCTTGTAAAATTCCGGGCCTTCTTCCTTCTCCGCCAGAATTTCATACGCAAGAGCTATGCTCTTCTGGATAGATGCAAATTCACTCTCATGACTGGAAAGTGTATAGAACTTGAGTGCCTCTTCGTAAGATTCTATTGCTCTCTCATAATCGGCAACCGTCCCCTCTTCGTCAGCAAGGAGGTTATAGACACAAGCCAGACTCTTTCTAACCAGTCCGTAATTCGCCGGAGCGTCTTTCAAGGTATAGACATTGAGAGCTTGGTTATAGGCCTCTATCGCCTTATCGAAGTTACCCACCCTGGATTCTTCATCGGCAAGAGCCCTGTATGTATCTCCGAGCCTCTTCTGGATATCGGCGTACTCTTGAGGAAACCTTTCCCGGGAATAAACCTTCAGGGTTTCGCCATAAGACTCGATCATCTTTTTATATCTCTCTACTCTAACTTCTGCTTCGGCCTCTTTTATCCCCTGATCCTCGATGACCGGGAGGACCCGGTATAGGCTCCTGAGGCTTGCTTGAATCTCCTCGTATTCTTTTGGGTATGCCTCCGGACTATAAATCTTTAAAGCCTCCACGAAAGATTCCATTGCCCGGATGGAGTGACCAGCCTTATCCTCTCCATCGGCGAGAAGGGCATAAATTGCACCTAGATTCTTATGAATCCCCGCATATTCAGCCGGATACTGATCCACTGTGTAAATGCTAAGCGCCCTCTCATAAGCGCCTTTAGCACTACGGTACGCATCTCTATCCTCCCTCTCCTTCCCTAACTCCCGGTACATATCCCCTATTCTTACCTCTAAGCTTCCATACTCCTTCGGATACTCATCCTTCCCATATACCCTCAGTACTTCCTCATACGCCTTTATCGCCTTCTTGAAATTCCTCCCACTATCATCCTCTTCTGCCAGTATCCTATATACATCCCCGAGATTCCATTCTATCCTCGCATAATCCATAGGGTATTGATCATACGTATACACCTTGAGCGCTTCTTCATACGCCTTTATTGCCTTCTTCCCGTTGCTTACTCTATTCTCCGACTCGGCCAGCACCTTGAACCCGTCCCCTAAAACCCTCTGACTCATGCCGTATTCCTTCGATTGAGTATTCGCATCGTACAATTTAATCGCCTTCTCACTCGCCTTTATCGCTCTCTTGCTATTCTCTACTCTATCCTCATAAGTGGCCAGCATACTGTAAGCCTTCCCCAACTTGCTCTGTATTACCGCGCTCTCCCCCGGAAACCTCTCCGATGTATAAACCTTCAAGGCTCCTTCATATGCCTCTATCCCCTTCTTACAACTCTCCGCCTCACCGTTTAAATTCATGTACGCATCTCCAAGATTGCCCTGCGTGAATGCATACTCAAGCGGAAATCTATCGAACGTCCTCACCTTGAGCGCTTCCTCATATGCCCTGATCGCATCCCTGAAGTTCTCTAATTTACCCTCTTCCTCCGCCAGGACGGAATATACCGACCCCAGGCTGTTCTGCACCGACCCGTACTGTATCGGTGTCTCTTGAAGTGTGTATACCCTGAGCGCCTCCACATACGACTTTACCGCCCTCTTACAGTTCTCCGGCCTACTCTCTACATCCGATAGTATCCTGTACGCATCTCCAATGCTCTTGTGGATTGCCGCATAAACCATGGGTGTTTTCTCAAAGTTATAGAACCTAAGCGCCTCTTGGTACACCCGGATAGCCTTCTTATAGTTATCGACCCCTTCGTGCCCGGCCATTGCTTCATACGCCATGCCCAGATTCAACTGTATCTGCCCGTAGTCTTCCGGCGTATTATCAAATGTGTAATATCTTAGTGCACCCTCGTAGCTGGCCACCGCCCTGGTGTAGTTGGCAACTTCGTCCTCCAGCTCCGCCAGTTTTACGTATATATCACCCAGACTCTTCTCTATAATCGCATGATCTATCAAAGAACCCCCTTCCGTATAGCCCCTCAGCGCTTCCTCATATGCACCTATCGCCCTTCGGTAGTTCTTATCCTTTTCTTCCCGGTCAGCAAGAGCCATATAAGTAACACCCAAGTTTTCATGGATCATCCCATAGTCTATGGGTGAATATTCAATCTTATAAAACCTGAGGGCTTCTTTATAAGACTCTATCGCCCGGTGGCAGTTGCCTACTCTGTCTTCGACGTCGGCAATCGCTCCGTAGGCAATTCCCATATTCTTCCGGATTACGCCGTAATCGGCCGGGGAATTATCGAAGTTATAAAACCGTAGAGCCTCAACATACGACCCAATCGCTTTCTTGTAGTTCCGGTCTTCATCCTCTTCGTCGGCCAGAGCACTATAGATTATTCCCAGATTCATATTTATCGTTCCATAATGCTCGGGCGACATATCGTAGCTATAAATGTGTAAAGCATCGTCAAAAGCCTCGATTGCTTTACTCAAATTGACTACTTTATTCTCAAACCCGGCCAGGGTGGTATAGGCAAGTCCGAGATTTCTGCTGATGGAAGCATATTCCAATGGAAAATTCTTCTGGGTATAAACGCTCAGTAAATCCTCGTATACTTCTATAGCCTTCTTACAGTAAAGCGCTTTATCTTCAGAGTCAGAACCCATTAGGTAGGCATCTGCCAGGTTTCTCCGTGTTCTGGCATACTGCTCTGGGAAATGCTCAAGTGTCCTTACGGAAAGGGCTTCCGTATAGGCCTCGATTGCTCTCTTACAATTCTCTGCTTTGTCCACTGACTGGGAAAGAGTAAAATAGGCAACGCCGAGATTATTTTGTATAGCGGCGTATTGCTCCGAAAACCTCTCCGATTTATACACAAGAAGTGCATTTTCATATGATTCTATGGCCTTCTTACAGTTCTCCAATCTGTTTTCCGCCTCCGCCAGTAGCCCGTAGGAATTACCCAGGTTGTTTTGCACCATGGCATAATCGTACGGATACTCCTCGACGGTGAATACCCTGAGCGCCTCTTCGTAAGCGGCAATCGCTCTCAAAGAGTTAACCGTTGTCTCTTCCTGCTCGGCCAGGGTTTTGTATGCGTTCCCCAGGTTGTTTTGAGTTACGGCATAATCTAGAGGTAGGCCTTCGTAGGTTCTAACCCTTAGGGCACGTTCGAATGCATCGATTGCCCTCTTGCAGTTATCGACCCTCTCTTCCGACTCGGCCAGAATGCAATGAGCCACTCCTAGATTGTTTTGAGCACTTGCATAATCGGACGGATTTATCTCCGGGTTAATAAGCTTAATCGCCACCTGAGCGGCTGTTATTGCCCGTTTACAGTTTTCAATTTTGTCTTTAACACAGGCCAAGCTGGAGTAGGCTGCGCTCAGGTTGTTATTTATCCGTGCAAACTGAAGCGGAGACTTTTCCTCTGTGTATATCTTTAAAGCCTGCTCATAGTAATCTAAAGCCTTGACACAATTAAATATCTTATCTTCAGTTTCGGCGAGACTCCTATGAGCATTGCCTAGATTGTTCACGATGATCCCATAATCTTGAGGGAAACCCTCTAGCGTTATAACCCGAAGAGCCAGCTCCAAAGAGGTAATTGCGCTTTTCAAAATATCGCTGCTCTTTTCCGTCTCATAGAGATTTAAGTAGGCCTCTCCCAAGCGGCTATTGACTGTTCCGTAATCCTGGGGAAACTCCTCCTCCCCGTACACATCGAGTGATTCCTGGTATGCTTGGATTGCCCTCTTTGAGTTCTCACCTTTATTCTCCACACCTGCAAGGATGGCATAAGCAATTCCCAGATTCTTCTCGATGCCTGCATAATCCAGCGGGAATTCCCCTCGCCTATAGACCTCAAGGGATTTCTGGTAAGACTCAATTGCTTTTTTCGCATTCTCCGCCCTATTCTCCAACCTGGAGAGTGCGGTGTAAGCAGACCCAAGATTGCTGTGGATTATCCCGTAGTCCATGGGAAAGGCTTCTATAGTGTAGACCTTTAGAGCCTCTTTAAAGGCCTCAACCGACTGCTCAAGGTTTTGAGCCCTATTCTCTATCTCGGCAATAGCGATAAGGGCACTACCAAGATTGTTCTGGATCATTCCGTAATTCATGGGAAAGTCTTTAAACGTGTAGACCCTGGATGCTTCCCCATATGCTTCTATTGCCTTCTTATAGTTATCGGCTTTGTTCTCCAGTGCGGCTAGGGTAGCAAAGGCCACCCCCAGGTTATTCTGGGTCATCCCATAATCAACCGGAGAGCTATCTATGGTTCTCACCCTTAGTGCTTTCTCATAGGCTTCGATTGCCTTCTTGCAATTGTCGGCTTTCTCCTCTAATTCAGCTAAAGTACCGTATGCATTGCCCAGGTTATTCTGAGTGGTAGCATATTGGGCCGGGAAATCTTCAAACGTATAAATTTTTAGTGCTTCTTGATAAGCTTCGATTGCTTTTATGCACTGCTCGGGCTCCTGAGCAAGCATGTCATATGCCGCTCCAAGATTATTCTGAGTCGTTGCATACTCTCTGGGAAATCTGTCCGCGCTATAAACGGTCAAAGCCTTTTCATAGGCCTCGATTGCCCTTATACAGTTTTCTGCCTTATCCTCTTCTTCTGCAAACGTCCTGTAGGCATTGCCCAGGTTCCTCTGTATATCCGCGTACTCAACCGGAAATTCTTCATACGTATAAACTCTAAGCGCCTCCTCATGCGCCACTATGGCTTTCCTGCAGTTCTCCGCCTTGTCCTCTTCTTCCGCCAGGACACCGTAGACAATTCCCAGGTTATTCTGGGTCACCGCATAATCTAGAGGTGATGTTTCCAGGGTTCTTACCCTGAGGGCCTCTTGATAGGCCTCGATTGCCTTCTTACAGTTCTCGGATTTATCCTCTATCTCCGCCAGCCTGTCGTACGAGACACCCAGGTTGTTCTGGATGTCGGCATAAACCGTGGGAAAGCCGGCCAGCGTATAAAAGGTGAGAGCTTTTTTGTACATCTCGATAGCTCCCTTGCAGTTTTCTGCCTCGTTTTCCGACTCGGACAGTATCCTGTAGGCGTTGCCCAGATTCCTCATAGCCCCGGAATATTGGAGAGGAAACTCTTGGTAGGTATAAACCTTAAGCGCCTCCTCATGCGCCACTATGGCTTTCCTGCAGTTCTCCGCCTTGTCCTCCTCTTCCGCCAGGATAAGGTAGGACATCCCCAAGTTATCCTGGGTCAGAGCGTAATCCATGGGCGAGATTGCCCGGGTTCTGAATCTGAGAGCCTCCTGATAGGCCTCGATAGCCTTTTTACAGTTCTCGGATTTATCCTCTATCTCCGCCAGCCTGTCGTAGGAGACACCCAGGTTGTTCTGGATGTCGGCATAGTCGATGGGGAAGAGCTCAACCGTGTAGAATTTAAGGGCTTCATGATAGCTTCTTACCGCCTTCCTACAGTACCCTTCTATATCCTCGTATTCAGAAAGATTTAAATAAACATCTCCGAGTTTTTTCTGCAGATGACCATTTAATAATGTAGACCATTCAAATTCCAGCATCCTCTCGTAAATTTCTTTAGCTTTTTTAAAGCAGTCCAAGGTTTCATCCGGGTTGGAGCTCTCGGTAGTGACCCGACGGCAATAAAGATGTGCCAAGAACAGATATGGTCGATATAATTGCTGGGAGATTCTTTCACCATAGCTTTCCTCAAGCCCTTTCATCACGTCGACTGCGTTATCTATCTCGGAGAGGCTGAGATTCCTTCCTCCTATATAACCATCGAGCAGGTTTACCATCATTGTTCTTAGCTCATCGAACTCCTCAGGACCGATGCCTGACACCGGTTTCAAGCTCTCTTCACAATACCTCTCCGCTACCTTAGACATCAGGGTTTCGATCTCTTTTCCCAGCTTGTTCCTGGTATGTTCGGTGGAATTGGGGTCAGCCGCAGAATCTACAACCGTAGTGTTGATACCGTGGCTCTTTGAAAGGTGGTAAAAATAACTGAGGGGAGATTCTCCTAGGCCGGCAAATTCGAAGTTATCAAAGTGGTTGCCGAGTTCGCCCATATCTTCGGTAGAAACCTTCGGAGCCGCTGTAGCCTTATTATCCAGAAAATCCCTCTTGTCCTGGATGGGTACGATCAGCTTTCCTTTCCCCCTGAAGAATCCATATTCGTATAGCAGGTCCGGCCTGAAACCATCGAGAATTACTATGCCCATAACGCATTCGTCCACAATTTTTTCAAATTGATAGAGAAAATGGCCATTAGAGGTGCCGCTATCGGATAGCAAATAAACCTTCAAACCCTTTTCGTACAAGCACTCCCTCACCGAGCGCACGATGTCGTTAATGTAGCTTGCTTCCACCTTGTGTGGGTATAGAACTAAGCACGGTATCTCCGCTTCTCTACTTAATCGAGAACTGCTATCTCTCATTAACACCCCTCCGAAACTTGCCCGAAATCATCGTAGTTAATCCTTTCATTTAATTTAGCAATAACTATGCCAATGCAATCTTAATCATAATTTAGCCACATTGTTTGGTTTTTTAGGGAGAAGTAAAAATTTAGGCAAAGTTCCTAACAAAATTTGTCAGGAATGGATTATTGGGGTAAAAGCCAATTTAATCATTAATAACCTATTCCAGTCGTCATTGCCAGCCGCCTTCCTTTGGCGGCGTGGCAATCTCGTATTGAGATTGCTTCAGGACGAAAGGGTTTTATCTTTAACGTTTTTGCTGCTAATGCGTGCATACGCTCATATAGTTTGTCGAAGTATGATTTAAAGCAAGAGAAGAGGGGTTCACCCTTCACCCCTAGACTCCGCTCGGGGTGAAGAGATGTTACTGTGAATTTTATGCCCTCTTCATGGTGAGCCTTTCTACTGCACTCAAAGCCTGTCCTGAGCTGGTCCCCGATTAAATCGGGGAAGGAATAGACTCCGTCGAGCTATGAAAGGAGCAAATCGAAGAAAAATCATCATTTATACAGCTCTACTTTACGAAAACACCTGCTACAGGACTGGGAGCCCTCGTATATCTCGGCGCCACACTCACAGGTGCCAACCACCCTAGGTTTCGCTATCGCTTTTAATTTGCCAAGCTCCTTCTGTGCATTTTCATGGACGAGCCTAAGCTGTTCTTCCGACTCCCCTATCCTTTCCTCTATCTTGGCTATCTCAACGCACTTAGTCTTTATGCTTTCTTCACTGATGCTGTTCTTATGTTTAAACAACCGATAGACACTACTCCCTAGGTCCTCGATGGCTTTTCTCCTTTGTTTGTTGAGTGATTGTATCTCACTCTTGATTTTCAGGGTCTCATAAGCCTCTTTTGACCGGATATTCACTATTCTCACCCCTTTACTCACTCCCTCCTTTATCCTGGTCAACAAATCGGTAGTATCTAAGATATCAGCCATTTTATTATTTCTCTCCTTAAATGGATTTTGGATTATTGAAGTGAATTATTGAGATAAAATTCTAACTTTGGACGATATATGTTAACCGAAAAAGAATCATAAAATCAATCTCTAATGCAACTTGAGAACTACTTCCCGTACTTGAATAAGATAACCTTACATTTCGCACAGCGAAATCCGGGAAGCTTAGGTCTTTTAAACGGATTCCACCAGACCGTTCCCGGGAGTCCGGAAAAGACAGCGAGTAAACCTATAGGCTCGTCTTTATAACGCCAATTTATGCCCGATGTCAAAGGAATGTATCCTTCTTTCATTGGCAAACCACATTCCGGACATCTCACCTCTTCTATGTCTAGTCTTATTTCGTTTGCTCTTTCCGAACGGCTGATTGAAAAGACCCCGACTACTGCCGGTAATACAGCAGCAAACATCCATACCGCCAGTCCACATATAACAACGACCTTGCTTATGTACCTGGTGCTCTCTACAAAGGCCGCCGGTCTGCATTGTCCGGGATCATCTCTCAAATACAGCACTCGTACAAAATCGCCTACCTTGTGCCGGTCATAAAACGTCTTCGATACGTCCAGTAGAGTGTTATTGAAATTCCCACCGAGGTCTTCAAATTCTACCTGCATCAAATGTCTCTTAGTGCGAGAATCAAAGATCCCCAGAAAGGACGGACTAGTCCTGGTTTCTTTTCTTAATATTCTAGCCTCGGCCGTCAAACCTTCAGCACCCAAACGGGTATAGAGTAGATACATTTTGAATGCCGGGTAAATAAACCAGGCTATCACCGCAGTAACGAAAAAGAATATAAACGTAAGAATTAAAAGCTTCCTTCGTTTTGTCATTTGTTGTTTAATTATATGGTCAAACCAGTGACCACCAAATGGAAAATACCATTACCACTCTGTCTAGCTAACAACAAATATTCCCCCACATAATACATTTTGCAGCGTTATACGCCAGATACTTGGCCTAAATGATTAAATCAAGCCTGTCCAGGAGCTCTATCCAGGAGACCGCGTAACCCTTGATCTGCAAACATTACGAGCAATGCACTGCGCCGGGAACAACTACGAATTTTTATTTAGAAATGTAAGGAACGCATATATGCGTTCCTTACAAGAGATAAATGAGAGGTGCTTTCCATTACTTTTTGGTTAGCATGTCATCTCATGAATGGACTCTCCGAGGTAGGATTTAGATAAAAACACCCGGTACTAACCTCGCCCAGAACCACCAAGCCAGAATTACGGACAGCACAAAACCAAGGAGATAGCTCCTAATCTCACCTGAAACCGGCAGACGGAATTTAAAAGCGGAAAAAATTAAAACCAGGAAGAACGGAATGCTTAAAGGATTTAGTTGAAAAGCAGTAACAAAGTCTCCCTTCGCCAGCTCCAGAAAAGCCCTGGTCATACCGCACCCAGGGCAGGGAATCCCGGTAATAGCCTTAAACAGGCAGAAAATGGGGAGATGCTCGATTGCTTCATCCCTGGAAAGTCCAAATAAATGAATTACTAAAAAAAGCCCAAACCACGAGATAAGAAGTAAAGAACCGAAGTTAAGCGAGAGCAGAGAATAAAATTTTGTAACTCTCCTCAGGTTGACAAGCATCATTCACTCACATTACTAATATCTTACTCTTTGTCATACCCAAATGTCTTTAACAAATATTGTGGATTCCCGCTAAATACATGCGGGAATGACATCCCTTTTCATTGTCAAGCAGTCTTCAACGAAAGTTTATCTACCATCATGTTAATCTCCCTTTGTTGAATAGCATCGGTGACGATGGTTAGGCCGAGAACGGCCAGGACAATGCTTATAGCAGGCAGGTCTTCACTCTTGGACAATCCATGTTTTTCCTGCAACATAGTGATTTCACGCCCCATCACATATTCGTAGTAAAGATGATAGATACCGCAGGTGATAATCGTAAAAATCAAATACCTAACAAATGAAAACCTCTCCTCCCCGGCTACTGTATTCACGAACCGCATCTGTTTATATTGCCAGTAGAGGTTGAATATACCAAGAGTGATTATTGACAGTATGACATATTTGGCGATCCCGCTTTTAAACTCCAGCAAGTCGGCTTGAGTAAAGGAAGTACTCGACCTTTCCATCCATCCTCCTTTTTGCCTCTTGGTAAGACACCAAAAGGTTAGCTTTAAGAAATCTTAGCAACGTCGGCCCATTTTTTCAACTAGCGCTCAACGATTGCACATCAAAGTTAGCCGAGAATAAGTCAAATAAATCGAAGCATAGTTTGAAGAGAGACTCAATTAAGGGATTCCTCGTTCTAATCTGGCCCACGCTTTTTAACCTATCTACCCACCTAGTCTCCTGCATCCGGCGACCTGCTTATTCTCCCTATCCTTATACACTTTACCGAGCCTTTTAAGACATTTTCAGGTATGCTTACATTCCTTAAGTTGTATAATTCAGAACAGGTCATTATGCTAAGCTAGAAGGAACCCAAAACTTACAATCTGTGCCGAATTACAGATAAATCCAAGGAGAACCTATGTTCGGAAGAAAAATTTTCTACGGCTGGTACATTGTAGCCGCTTCTCTAATTTTAATCATTCTTGACGGCGTCCTTCTTTATTCCTTTGGCGTGTTCCTGCCTTACCTAAACGAGGAATTCGGTTTTTCCCGAGCTATGGGGTCTTCCCTGTTTTCCTTTAGGTCATTCGTGCTTGCCTTCTCCCTAACCTTAGCCGGCCGCTTGGTAGATAAGTACGACCCTAGGGCGGTGGTATTTGGCGGAGGAGCTATCGCCGCACTGGGAGTGTTTCTATCCGGACTGGTTACTGAAGGGTGGCAACTGTACGTGACCTATGGATTTATCATCGGACTAGGTGACGGGGTACTTTACATCACCTGCGTTGCACTGGTGAGTAGGTGGTTCATAAAGAAGAGAACCTTGGCTATCGGCATCATTACTACCGGTATTCCATTGAGCGGGCTGATTACGAACCCGCTCACCGCATGGCTCATCTCCTCATTCGGGTTAAGAAATGCCTTCTTTGCCCTTGCCGGTATTATAATGGTCTCCGTTCTCTCCGCCCTCGTGCTCAGGGGATATCCCCAGGACAAAAACCTGAAGCCCTACGGCGCGGAAGAAGAGGAGGAACCGAACGCTTCGCAAAAGAGATCAAATGGCAATAACGACTGGAAAGCGCTCGAGGCAATAGCCACGCCCACCTTCTGGCTACTTTACCTGATGTATTTTCTCGCCTTCACCACCTTTTTAATAGTAGTGGTCCACCTTTTTAACTTTGCCATAGACTTGGGAATTCCACCCCTAGTTGCAGCGGGTGCCCCCGCGGCCATAGGATTGGGGAGCCTATTCGGAAGAGTGATTCTTTCGGCGCTTCTTACCGAGGTTATAGAGAGTCGGAAGGTTCTATTCATCTGCTTCCTCCTTCAAGGAAGCTCTATTTTTCTTCTGCTAAGTTTCGGGGAAGTGTGGGCTTTCTATCTCTTTGGAGTAATGTTTGGATTTTTTTATAGCGGCACAGTTCCCATTTTCCCCTCGCTTCTGGGAAATTTCTTCGGTCTAAGCGCCTTGGGGACGATATACGGGTTCTTCGGCACTTCCTATTCAGTCGCAGCGATAAGCGGGCCGCTCATCGCTGGATATATACACGATATCACCGGCAGCTACTTTTATCCCTTTCTTCTTGCTATCCTCTTCTGTTACGCCGCCTCTATGTTTTCATTCTTCATCAAAACCCCGGAGCGGTTAATCAGGGATACCGCAAAGGCGCCATCATGAAAGTAAGGAACGCATATATGCGTTCCCTGCAATTTGGATCTTCGCCTAAACCCGTGCCTGTACCTCAACACGGTATTAACCACCTAATAAGACGACATGATTTTTTAATACTGGAGATTCAGCCCTCGCCTGAGAAATGGTTTTTCTTTTAGCTTAACATATATATATAATAGAAATACGGATGGGGATATTCTATCACCTGCCCTCTTAACTCTAATACTTTTAACATTTCTCCTTTGGCCATACGATAAGATATATTTAAGTCCGATATGAGTGCACAAACAATCAACGAAATCAGAAAACAGGGTGAGAGATTTCTAAAGGCTTTATATGGAGAGCTTTACTCAAATCTCTCCGGACTGAAAAAAGACATCAACACCAGGTCGATCTATAAATCATATCCGGACCTTGGAGAACCCGAACTATACTTTTCATTAAAAAATATATCTCCAGCAAATAAAGAAGAAGGTAATGCCGATGTAACCTGCAGCGTGCCCTTACTATTAAATTTTCTGGTCCGCTCCTTCATCGGAAGCAAAACAGCAAGGCTGGTCGATAAAATTATGACCACGGAGGGCGGAGAATCCATCGAGGTTGAACGGACAGCCATCCCCTTTCGGTCAGCCCGTGCCGAGATGAAAAAAGAACCGAAAAGAGCAAGAAGAGAGGAAATAGAGCGAAAAAGAAGGGAAGTGGTATTGAAGCTAAACCCCTTATTTCTAGAGTTATATGATAACGCACACACCTCAGCAGCGGAGCTTGGGTTTTCGAGCTATGAAGGACTTTGCGATGAGATAGAAGAGCTAAACTTAACCCAGCTTGAAGAAAAAGCAAAAGCCTTTCTAAACGACACCGAGTACATTTATCGGGATTTTCTATCCTGGTTTCTTTCCAAGAAAATGGAATTAAAGCTAAAAGACGCCAAGAGCTACGACCTGGACTATCTATTCAATTCATTCGAGCTAAGAGCAAACTTTCCAAAAACGAATTTTAGAGCAATTGCTGAAAGCATCCTCGGAGAGATGGATGTAGAGACTGGCGAAAAGATAAAATCAGACATCGAACCGAGAAGAGGAAAAACCACAGAGCCTTTTTGCATGCCGATAGAGCCACCACGAAGTATAACATTCTCCATCCATCCTGTAGGAGGGGTCGAAGACTATGAATCTTTCTTCTACGGCCTGGGTAGTGCGCTTTGCTATGGATACGTCGAAGATGGCGATGATTTTGAGTTCAAGCATCTGAGAGAATCAACGACCGTAGAAATCTATGCCTATCTATTCAATAACCTTATTTATCAGCCTAAATGGCTGAAAAAATATTTGAAAGCGGATTTACATATCGACTTCATAAGATTCTTGTACCTCAGGCAGCTTACGAAGATAAGATATTACGCTGGAAAACTAATCTATGAAATGGCCCTCCACAAAGACGAGGATTTTAAGACTAAGTCCGATTTATATAAACAAACGCTTCAAAACGCCCTGTTCTGTGAACAAGATGAGGTGTACTATCTTATCGACGTTAAACCCTATTTATACACGGCTAGTTGTCTTAAGGGGATCGTAATCGAGGCTTCGTTCAGAAACTACCTGAGAGAGAATTTTGACGAGCAGTGGTGGAGGGAGAAAGAGGCTGGAAATTTTATCCGTAAAATATGGCGAGAAGGCGGAAGAATCGGCTCGCGCGAGATTTCCAAAAGGTTGGGAGTTAATCCCTTTGACTTATCTCCTCTTATGGCTTCTTTTCGAGAAGTTCTTGGGTAGATAAAGCAATTTGCCTTTTCAACCTTCTATATTTCCTTAACCCTACCACAAATGTAATTATCCCTGACAGAACGAATACCCACCCAACTAATTCAATCGAGATAGAGTCGAAAAATTTAATGGCAAACACCCCGGCGGCAAAAAAGCCCAGCGCCGTCCTGATGTAGGCAAGAAATGTTCTTTCATTAGCCAGTATAGTTCGGTCTACAGCCAGTCGGTCGCGAAGAATCAATTCTTCTTTAGTGAATTTGGAATATGGATTCTGGGGCATCGTTTTTTACTCCATACTCTAATCTACCTGGTTTATGATAAATTGCTCTAAATATTATAATCAAAACTCCTTATGCTTTCCCTTAATTTTTCTATTTCGCTACCTATTTATTTTTATATGCCCGTGTCATCATTGGTCGGGCTTTGTTCTACCATTCTCCCGTCCCTATCTGGGACAAGGGCACAAGCGGACCTGCTCATCCCCTTATTTTCATTCCGGTCGACTCCTTTCATCAAAGACAAATTTTTGTTATTGTTTATCCAATTAGACTTCAGGGGGGATTAAATGATCACCGGAATATTTTACAGCCATATATTCAAGACGAGCCCGGGCCCGGTAGTGGGGCCAAAGTTTATTAACTTCCCCGAAGCGCTTGGCGACGTACTCAAATTACCCAACGTTAAATTATTCGAGCACGAGCCTGTAGCCGAGGACCTGGTCTTGAAATTCCACACCAAAGAGATGGTAGAGAACTTGAAGAAAAAGCCCTACGGCAAGAACGCATTTTATTCCACCGGGGCTTGTGTGACCGCGACCGAGAAGATAATGAGCGGTGAGCTGAAGAACGGGCTTCTTTTTAACAGCGCATCCGGTCATCATGCCGGACCCACCTACGCCTGGGGCGGAACCTATATAAATTGTGTTGCTCCGGCCGTCCATACGGTTAGAAGATCGATGGGAGCAGAAAAATTCGTCTTATTGGACACCGATTGCCATCACGGAGACGGGGACAGAGATATGTTCAAGAACGACCAGTCTTTACTCCATGTATGTTTTTGTGATTCATCTTATGTAGATGAGAGTAACGTGTGCGTCGGCGTGGGCTGGACTTCAACCGACACCCATTATATTAATCTCGTAAGAAAGGAATTTATGCCTAGGGCCAGAATGTTTAAACCGGAGATGATCTTCCATTTTCTCGGCCATGACACCTGCCAGGGTGATTATGGAGACATCGGGCTCACCCCGGATTTCTTCATCGAGTTAGTAAAAGAGGTAAAAGAATGCGCCGAGGAGCTTTGTCGGGGGAGGTATTTGATCATAACCGGGGGCGGTTCACGTAGGGATGTGGCCGAGTACATCTTCCCGAAGATTGCCGAGATCCTGGCAAGCCCAATCTAATCATGATGTTTTGCCACGAATTAACACTGATTATCACGAATAAACTAATAGCATTCAAGGATTTTTCTATCCATTCGTGTCCATTTGTGTCAATCTGTGGCTCAACATATTGTCTTATGGGTTCAAAATGACCTTTCCGAACTGATTTCTATCCTCAAGAACCTTTTGTGCATGGGCCGTTTCCTTTAGAGGAAACTTTTTATCGATCACCGGGCGGAGTCTTCCTTGAGCGGTCAACTTCACTACAGCTTCCAAATCCCGGCGAGGGGCATTGAATACAGTCACCCCTACTATGGAAAGATCCCTTACAATGATTGGGCCTAGATTAGCCGAAGCGGTCCCCCCGCCGACAACCCCCACCAGGAGTAACCTCCCTTGTGAAGCCAGCGACTGAAGGTTTTTATCCCACACCGACCCCCCGATCTGGTCGAAAATTACGTCCACCCCTCTCTTATTCGTTATTCTCTTGACCTCCTCCGCAAAGTCAGACGTGTTGTAATTAATGACTTCGTCCGCCCCCAGCTCCTTTGCTTTGGCTAGCTTCTCGTCTGTACCAGCTGTGGCAACAACATAGGCCCCGGATAACTTTGCTACTTCGATTGCCGCACTCCCGGTTCCGCTCCCTGCCGCATGGACAAGCACCGTCTCACCGGGCTTAAGGTTCCCCCGGTCAAAGAGTCCGTACCAGGCGGTCACATAACAGATAGGAAGGGTGCAAGCAAGGTCATACGAAAGATTGTCCGGAATAGGAACAACATTTCCTGCCGGCACCTTCACATATTCGGCAAATCCGCCATACAGGTTGACACCAACAACCTTTACCGTTTCACCGGCTTTCACTGTTGGGTCCACAACCACACGCGTTCCCACTTTAACATCAGTTACCCCCTTCCCTACCTCCGCCACATCTCCGGCAATATCCACCCCGCCGATGTGAGGCAGGTCAACCGGTCTCGGAGATTTTCCGGACCTCAAGCGCAGGTCTAGTTGGTTCAAGGAGGCAGCTTTTACCGAGACGAGAACCTCGTTATCCCCGACCTCCGGTTTGGGTACGTCCTCGTATTTGAGCACCTCGACGCCGCCGAACTGGTGATAAATTATCGCTTTCATATTATTATTCCCCCCTTTAATTTTTTATTATCGACTGGCTATCCCGTCAGCCACTGGAGAATTTCCAGTATCGTACGAAAGGTTTATAGTACCATACATTTTGCCTCAGTACCTTATTAGTATTAATTTGAACAATCATGCCTGATGTGCTAGCTTTTTATAAAACTCGGCGAACAAATATTTCTATTCTAAATACAATGTTCGGCATCGGTACCAGTGAGATACTGATAATCCTTTTAATTGCCATACTTGTTCTTGGGCCGAAGGAAATCCCCAAGATCGCCAGGACAATCGGCCGGGGTATGAGGCAGCTACAGAGAGCCAAGGACGAGCTGAGACAAACCCTGGACAAGGACTTTTATGATGATGAAGAAGAAGACACAAAGCCTACTAGAGAAGATCAAGAAGGGAAGAAACAAAAATTAACAGATGAAAATAGATCCACAAACGAGGATACTTAGGCAAAAATCCTACCTTTTTAATTTTCCATGATTATAAAATTTAACTTCTTTTAACTTGTAGTAATCTCCGTGCAGCCGAACTTAGAATTATTACGTTAAATAAAGTTGAAGAAATTACTGATTCCAATTATCACTCCGTGGCCCGCATAAACTTGCGAATGAAGAGTGGGTCAGATACAATCTTTTTACCCATTCATAACAAGGAACTTTATGCCCAAGCTCACCATAGACGGAAAGGAAATCGAGGTCGAGGACGGTTTAAATCTTATTCAAGCGGCGGCCAGAATTGGAATCGATGTTCCCCATTTCTGTTACCATCCGGCCCTAAGCATCGTGGCCCAGTGCCGGCAGTGTCTGGTGGAGGTGGAAGGCGTTCCCAAGGTGATGCCCGCCTGCAACACCTTTGTGAGAGAAGGGCTGATAGTAAAAACCAACACCGAAAAGGCGATCAAAGCGCGGAGAGCTACAGTCGAGTTCACGCTCATAAACCATCCTCTGGATTGTCCCATCTGCGACAAGGGCGGAGAATGTCCCTTACAGCTCACCACTTTCAAACACGGCCCCGGTTATAGCCGCTTTGACGGGCCCGAGGAGAAAAAGGTAAGAAGAAAGTACTACCTCAGCGACAAGATAATGTACGACCCCAATCGCTGTATCATGTGCACTAGATGCGTTCGGTTCACCGAAGAGGTCACCAAGACCGGCGAGCTTGGTTATCAGTCGCGCGGGTTCAGGAAAAAGATCGTCATTTTCCCCGGCAGGACCTTAGACAACGACCTGGCCGGAAACGTAATCGACCTTTGTCCGGTCGGCGCCCTTCTCGACAAAGACACCCTTCATGAGGAGCGGGTATGGTATTGGAAATTTACCGACTCCGTTTGTCCCCTCTGTAGCAACGGATGCAATATAACGGTGGGAGTTGACCCCAGAAAAGGTCGAGTTGCAAGAATAAGACCCAGGGTAAACCTGGAGGTCAACCAGTACTGGATATGCGACCGGGGCAGATACGGGTTTAAAGAGATTCAAAATGCAAAAAGGCTGAAAGAGCCGATAATCAGGGTCGGAGAAGGCTTTGAAGCCACTACCTGGGATAAAGCACTGGACACAGTAGTGGAAAAGATAAATAGTATAAAAGAAGAGTCTCCCCAATCAGTGGCCATCATCGGGTCGCCCCTTTTGACGAACGAGGAACTCTACCTCCTCAAAAGACTCGCCCAACTTTTGGATGTGAAAAATATCGCGTCAAATACGGGCAGATTAGAAGGAGAAAAGAAGTTTGGCCTGCTGAGTTCTGACACATTTCCAAACAGCGCCGGAGTAGAGGATTTAGGGTTAGCAAGTGGGTTAAGACAGATAGTGCAATCTATTCTAGAAGGAAAAATAAGAGCGCTCTATGTTGTGGGTGAAGACCTCTTCGATGTAGTTTCCGACGGGGAAAAGAATAAAATAACCGAGGCATTATCCAGGCTCTCTTTCCTTGCAGTTCAAGATTTTAAGCTCACGGAGACGGTTAAACTAGCTCATGTAATCCTCTCCGGGGCCAGTCCCTATGAAAAGGACGGAACGTTCACCAACGACCGGGGAAGGGTGCAGAGAGTCAAGAAAGCAATCTACCCACCCGGAGATGCCAAACCGGATTGGGAAATACTCACACTTCTTGGAAACAGGTTTCAGAAAGAAATTTTCCGATATAACAGTCCTTCTCAAATTATGTCGGAGATATCGGAAAAAGTTACTATGTACAAGGGGATGGACTACGACAAAATCGGACCTCTGGGCTTGAAAAAGACGAAATAAATCTGGCACGAATGAACACGGATTTACACGAATAGATATTCAGTTAACGAGTTAGCTTGTTATCCTATTAACGAGATAACACTTTGACCTACGAACTCGTTAACCGGGAAACAATTATGTATCTTCATTCGCTACCATTCGTGTTAATTCGTGGCTAAAAAAGAGAAAAGCATGCTCTGGGTGGAAATCGGAATATCATTCGTAAAAATCGCTTTGGTCTTCTTCGTAGTTCTTACCTTGGTTGCCTATCTAACCCTGGCGGAGAGGCGGATAAGCGCATTCATTCAGGATAGACTCGGCCCTAACCGGGTAGGCCCGTTTGGTTTTCTTCAACCCGCAGCCGATGGAATAAAATTCATATTTAAAGAAGATATCATCCCCAAATATGCCAACAAGCCGTTCTACATAATGGCGCCGGCGCTTTCTTTAGTCCCGGCATTGCTTGCTCTTGCGGTGATTCCCATAGGCCACGGCTTCTATACTGACATTTTCGGACTTCTTAAAGAGCCTATTTTCGTGAAATTTCAAATAGCAGACATAAACGCCGGACTTCTTTTTGTGCTTGCCGTATCTTCATTGAGCGTTTACGGCGTGGTCATGGGCGGCTGGGCGTCGAACAGCAAGTATTCGCTCTTGGGAGGACTTCGGTCTGCGGCGCAGATGATAAGCTACGAATTATCTCTGGGGCTTTCTATACTAGGTGTGATCCTGCTTGCCGGTTCCTTACGATTGAACGATATAGTCGAGGCGCAGCAAAGGATCTGGTTTGCCATACCTCAGTTTCTAGGTTTCATTGTTTTCATGGTCTCCTCTTTTGCCGAGACGAACCGCCTTCCGTTTGACCTGCCCGAAGCCGAGCCGGAGATTGTGGCCGGCTATCACACCGAGTACAGCAGCATGAAATTTGCCATGTACTTTATGGCTGAATATACACATATGATTGTAGCCTCGTGCCTCGTAGTGTGTTTCTTTCTCGGCGGATGGTACCCGCTGCCATTCGGAGGGTGGTTTGGGATAGATATCGAGAAATACTGGTATCTCCCTCCTCTTGTCTTCATCGGAAAGGTTCTTTTCCTCCTCTTTTTCTTCATTTGGGTCAGATGGACAATTCCCCGGTTTCGCTACGACCAGGTGATGAAGCTGGGATGGAAGACCCTTTTTCCGCTGGCGGTCTTGAATATAATCGTGACCAGCGCAGTGGTGGTTTTTTGGCCTAAATAGTACAAGAAATCAGCTCAAATAAATTGTAGGCACGAATTTATTCGTGCAACTTATTCATAGAAAGAACATTAATCATGAAGGGTTATGTATCTCGTAAGGTTGAACTTAAAAGGTTTTATTTGACAGACCATCTTTATTTTATCACCTCTGTTATCGAAAATCGTGAACCCATCTTTATTAATGAAAACCGTGCTCAAATACTGCTTAGGATTTTAAACCACTATTGTAAAAAATGTTCTGTAGAAACTATTGCTTTTGTTCTTCTCCCTGACCATATACATCTGCTTATTTCTCCAAGAGTATTACCGGTTGCACATTGAATATATATATAATAATCCTATAAAACACGGGTTATACGACAAACCGGAAGATTACCGGTGGTCAAGTTATCGTTACTACGCTTTAGGCGAGGATGTTGGTATTTCGATCGCTAAAGCGGCGGTTCTATGAACAGCGAAAGCAGGCACAGAGAAGTCTGTGCCTACAAAAGGGATAAATACCACCGAATTTATCGTGCAGCATGATATGTCGAGGATCTACCTAATCATGCTTGAATATATTTTAAAATGATACAAGCTAAGCTGATTCTCAGCGATCTGCAATATCGAATGTAGAGACGTGATATGTTATTTTCCCAAACGGGTTATCAGCCCTTACATCCTGAGTCGAAGGGTGAAGCATGAGCGTGGAGAAAATTGCTCATACCTCGACTCCGCTCGGTATGAAGGAGGGTATTAAAACCAATAGTTGTACCCCTTCACCCTGAGCGGAGACGAAGGGTGAGTGTCAAGAGACGAACGGTTTACTTAGATGATATAACTTAGCCGAACTGATCATGATAGGACTGGGCATAGTTCTCACAGTACTCACTCTTGTAATTATCATCTTCAGGATAAAAGCGGAGGTCGAACGCAATAGACTCTCGACCAAAGGCGGAATCACCCTCGGTTTAGCCTTTGCTTTATCCCTCACCGCAATTATATCAGTCGCCCTGCTTACCACCGAAGATTCTCTAGGAATACGTCTCTCTGTTTTAGGATTATGTATCGCCCTTGTTTTCTCGTCGTATAAGTTTGCTAAGCGATTAATTCAAAGAAAAACCCCTAATCATAGCAAATGAACAATCGAAAAACTTTAGAACCAATTAACACTGGTACTGTATGGAAATTTGAAAATGGTTTTGACCCTACGGATTTTTTTCAAGCTTTGTAGTTGTTAGTAAATGATAATGCAATAATATATTTAGAATGTTCTACTGGCCACGATGTATTAAGGAATTTAACAGAGTATGATATTGATCCAATGTATGATATTTATCCTGGAACAATTTGGCCACGTACTAATAAGCTTCATCTACCTTTAAATGAAAAAGTCATAAAGAAACTGACTGAAATATCTAAAACGCATGCAACGCCCGAATACGCCCCTCAAAAATTCTAAGGTAGAGACGACCCGGCGGGTCGTCTCTACGATGATGGAATCCTGATCTGCTACGAACGTGCCGAACGACAGATTCAGGCTACAATTTGTTCTCAGACTAGATTCACCCCACCTGCCTGAGGGCCAGAGTAATCTTGGTAAATGCTGCCCGGCTGGCCGGCAGGATTCCGCCAAGCAATCCGGTGAGGACTGAAAAGAACATTCCTATAAGCAAAAGCTTCGGAGTTAACCTGAAGGCAAAAACGACTTCGGAGAACGTATTGAAATTGGTCGTACCGGTAATTCCAGAAAGAGCCAGATTTACGGCTATTATCCCAAACAAACAGCCCAGAATGCCGCCTAAAAGTGCCAGACAAATCGCCTCAACCACAAAGGATATCAGGATGGCCAAACGGGAGAAGCCTAAGACGCGTAGCGTGGCGATCTCCTGAGTACGGGCAGAAACGGCGGCGTACATCGTGTTCATCGCCCCGAAGCTCGCCCCTATAGCCATGATGATACCGATGAAGAAACCGAGAAATTTAATAGGCTCGGCGGTGGAAGTCTGCTCGTCATAGTAAACACGCTCTGATTTTCCTTCGAGATTAAGACGCGGGTCGCTGTTTAATGCCTTTATAATCTGGTCTCGTGCATCGCTATCCGTACTTCGCAAAAGGACCGACGAGTAAGTCAGCCTCTTGAAGTCGGCGAGCGCACCCTCGACATCCGTCCAGATCTCGCTGTCCGGCGCAGTTCCGCCGGCGTCGAATATTCCCACTACGTTCCACTGGTAAGAGCCAAAGCGAATCGTATCCCCGACGCGGCAATTCTTGAATCGCCTGGAGATACCCTTTGAAACTATCACCTCGGAAAGTCCCGGTCTGAACATGCGTCCTTCTATCAACTTGAAATTTGGTCTCAGGATAGGGCCCTTCTCCGAAATCCCTCTGAGGGTAACTATGGACGCCCCCCCTTCTATTTTCTCCAGGTTTAAGCCGACCACCAACTCCGGAGAAGCCAGCGGGCTTCCGTCTTTGTCCCGCTCGATTCCGGGCAAGGTCATGATGAGCGGGACCTGGTCGCGTGTAACACCGGATTGGATTTCCGATTGAGAGTTTTGGCGAAGAACTATGATGTTTCTCTCCGAGCCGGATGATTTGAAAACGCGTGTTAACCCCTCGGCCAGGGACATGACGCATAGAAAAACAGCCACAACCAGGGCGATTCCCAAAACCGTCAGCCCGGTCGTGATCTTTCGGACAAGCAGGTTACGTATGTTGTATTTGAGCGGAATAGCCATTACATTGCTTCTTTTCTTTAGCCACAAATGAACACGAATTAACTCGAATTAATTTTTTTAAAGTTTCAAATTGAATGTTTTATCAGTGCTCATTCGTGATAATTCGTGGCTAGTTGACTTGTTTTTATTTGAGTTTCATCCCAAATGCCTGAGGCCCTCGGTGATCGGACGCTGGCTGGCGCGAATTGCTGGGCCAATACCGGAGAGAAGGCCTACCAAGACCGTAACACCAAATCCCACGACCAATACCTCCGGGAAAAGCATTATGGCCGACGCAAAGCCGGAGATCGGGGTATTAACCAGGCTTGCCTTGAGTGGCTTTAGACCCACCACAAACATCCCCAGGCCCAGTAAACCACCGATCAGCGCCATCGTTAGGCTCTCCCCAAGAATCAGTAAAAGAATCATGCGCCGGGTAAATCCAAGGGTGCGCAAGACCGCTATCTCCCTCACCCGTTCGCGTGCAGAGAGCGCCATGGTATTGGCAGCGATAAGAATGATGACCAGCACTATGATGACGCCTAAGGACGTTATCAGGAGTTTTACGTTCCCTAACATGGAGACAAAGCCCATCTGGAAGGCCTTTTCGCTCTCGGTCTTGGTTGGATATGGCGAGTTCTCGAACATCTGGTCGATCTGATTGGAAAGGCGATTAGCCGCCTCTCCATCCCTGCACTTGGTCCAGATGGTCCCCACAACCCCTTCAAAACTGGGAAGCGCCTCCTCCAGATACTTCCGATTGAAAAATAGCCCGTCCGAACCCCCGTAGGAAACTCCATAGACCGCACGTATGGTAAGCTGTAGGGTAACCGGATAAATATCCCCGACCAGGACGACCTGGTCTCCCGGCTTCCAGCCGTACTTTTTCATCAGGTCCTCCCCCACTAAAGCTCCGGCCCGGTCGCTCATCCAGTCCTCTATAGAGCCTCTGGTCAAGCTGGCATCGTCGAATACCTCGAGAAAGGTCTCCGGCTCCACGGCAAAACGGGCGAAGAAATTCCGGGCGCTGTTATCAATGTATGTGCCTCCAAACCAGTCGAAGGTGGTTACCGCCAATGCGCCGTCTAACTGTTCGATCCTTTCCGCATAGCTAATCGGCAAGTCGCTGGTCAGCCCGACCTTGTGCCGGGTTACTATGCGAAACATGCCTCGCGTCTCGGCCGGGTCGGGTGCATCAAGGGCCTTTAAGAAGCTTCCCATGATGCATATAACTAAGAGAGGAAGAATAATCGAACCGATGGTCAGAATCGTCCGGGTCTTCTTCCTAAATACATTCTTCAGCATCAGGGATAGAAACTTCATTTACGTTTAGCTTTTATTTAAAGCTGTTCCTTTTTGATAGACGCCGTAGTAACGACTGCCCTGCATCGTTAAATATTTTTGCACCCAGCGGATGAATATCCGCTCGTAACAACAAGGTCGAAGGATGAATGATTAGAAAACCCGTTCTTCGACAGGCTCAGAACGAACGGATTATTCACCGGTCTTACTAATACCTCCTTAAACCACCTCCTCACAAAGGAGGGGACGAAGTGGAGGTTAAAATCAGGCTTAGAACTATTCATTTCACCGTCCCCTAATCATTCCGATTCTGCGGGGCCAACAGAAGCATCAATTACATCAGCAGGCCCAGGAGAACCAATACCATTCGAATGGTTGTCTTCAATCAAGATTCCTTTTTCCAAACGTACCAGCCGGCGTGCGCGTGAAGCCGCCTTCGGGTCGTGCGTCACCATGACTATGGTCTTCTTGAACTCTAAGTTCAAGCGCTCCAGAAGGACCAGTACCTCGTCCGCACTTTTAGCATCCAAGTCCCCCGTCGGCTCGTCGGCTATGAGAAGAGTAGGATCAGTCACTATTGCCCTGGCTATAGCCACCCGCTGCTCCTGTCCGCCGGAAAGCTGGTTTGGATAGTGGGACATTCGGTCGGCTAACCCCACTATGTAAAGGGCAATCTCCACGTGCTTTCGCCGCTCCGCTTTTCCCAGGGGTGTTAGTAATAAAGGAAGCTCCACGTTCTCAAAAGCAGTCAGAACCGGAATCAGATTGTACGTCTGAAAAATAAATCCAATGTGACGGCTTCGCCACTCGGCCAACTCCGACTCATTCATGGCGGAGATGTCCTCTTCCCCCACGTAGATATGCCCGGAGGTAGGGCGGTCTATTCCGGCAATCAGGTTAAGAAGCGTAGTCTTACCGGAACCCGATGGCCCCATCAGCGCTACGAACTCTCCTTCCTCTATGTTCAAGTTGAGGCCGTTTAGAACCAGAAGCTCTTCTGCACCGCGGTGATATTTCTTGACTATATCTAAAACTTGTATGAGAGGTTTGGCCAACGGTTCACTCGCTTTTCCTTCTTACTTTCTGGCCGTTTTCGAGATTATTATCAGCCGCCTCGACAACTATCTCCTCCCCGCCTGAAAGCCCTTCCATAACCTCTATCTGCGAGCCTACGGTGTTACCCAATGCAACTGGCTGGAACCGAATCGCATCCCGGTTGAGCAGAAAAACCCCTTTCTCTCCGTCCATATCTATCACTGAAGAAACCGGTATCATCACCCTGGACTTTCCCTCTGAAAGGATTTCCCAATTCTGAAAGTAGACCCGGCAGGACATCTCCGGTAAAACCCTTTCATCCCTCTCCAGAAGCTCTATTTTGACCTTGACCGAGCCCTTTTGCCTATCCGCCGTGGGGACAATCTGGCGCAATCTGGCCTTGTAAGAACGATCCGGGTAGGCATCAAGGGTTACTTCGGCAGGCATTCCTAGCCTAAGCTTTGAGACGTTCTGCTCGTTGATATCCGCCTCCATCTCCAGTGAGTCTAAGTCGACAATTACCGCAAAGGTAGCCCCGGCAGAACCGGCCCCAAACCCTTGTGGGGTAACGGTCTCTCCCAGAAACGCTTTTTTCACGGTAACCACCCCGTCTATGGGAGCGTAAATCTCGGTGTTACGAATCTGCTCCTCGATGTAGTGGAGCTGGGCCTCGAATATCTCCACCTGTGTCTCTGCGTTGTCCAGAGACTGTTCCGTAGTAATCCCCTTGGCAAAAAGCTCCTTCTGCCGTACCAGTTCCCTCCGGGCGTTTGCCAGGTTCGCCGATGCTTCAGCCTTCTGCGCAATTAACTCCTGATTTTCCAGACGCGCCACCAGCTCTCCTTTTTTCACCCTTTGTCCCTCTTCCAAATTGATCCAGGCGATACGGCCCACTGTCTTGGGTGATATCTCTGCCTTGCTTCTTGCCACTATGTAGCCGGAAGCGGTCAGTACTGTGGCAGCTTGAGAGGGAGGAACGAGTATGGCACGGGCTACCGAGACCTCCGGGCTCAGGAAAGCAAAGTGCCGCGGCGCAACACGAAAAAACAAGAAAAGTACCAACAACAGAATCAATACCCCGGCCGAGAGTTTCAGGAAGCGCCTCCTTGACTGAGGCTTGTCCCGGTCAATCCTTAATGAAGAAAGGTCAACGGTTCTATTAGTTGGGTCGGTGGTCATGATTTAACTGGATTTTAATCGATGCCGATCATGCATCAGACGGAAACGAGAGGGAATGAATAAGCCATTGAAGTCTTGATTTAATAGTATGTATTAGCACCTAAGAATGTCAAATGAAATTGCGTGAGCGAAAACCAGCTTTAATAATTGCCCTGAATTGTGGATTAGCCTAGTTGCTAAGTTTTTGAAGAAATAATTGTAATAATCAGAATTCGAGATTTCAGCAATGCAGGCATAGGTTGTATCTGGCAGTAACTTTCAACGCTGTCACTCTGAGCCGAAGGCGAAGAATCTAATTTTAAGATGCTTCACTTCGTTCAGCATGACTACTTAGGGCCCTCGCAGATTCTATTCCTACGCTTTGCTCTGGACAAGCTCTGAATGTTATGATGAGCTCAGAGTAACTGAACCCATTCTATTAGTTACAAATTTCTAAAGCACTGCCTGTTTGATTAGTTCTCGCTATTACAAGTTAAAATATAGGATTGTAAGAAACACATATATGCGTTCCCTACATTGGGTTTAATCTTAGTAAGGCATATATTCAAAGACCACAACTCAATAAACTCGGCAATCTCTGTGGCAAATAAATTCTTGGATTATATATCCAGGTTTCTTACGTTGAGCGCATTTTTCTCGATGAACTCTTTTCTGGGTTCAACCTGGTCGCCCATCAAAATGGTAAAGATTTCATCGGACTGGACGGCGTCCTCAACCCTTACTTGTTTGAGCACCCTTGTCTCCGGGTTCATCGTGGTCTCCCAGAGCTGCTCCGGGTTCATCTCGCCAAGCCCCTTATACCTCTGAATGAACATACCTTTCTTTGCCAGCGATAGAATATGCTCGGTCACTTCCCTCAGGTTCTCAAGCTTTGTCTCCGGACCGCCGTTTTCCTGGATGAAATAGGGCGGCTCGCCCGCAGCCCGGATACCTTCGTGAAGGTTCTTAAGCTCGCTAAAGTCGGGAGAGTTCAAAAAATCAAAATCAATCACCGTGTTTCTGTTCCTGCCATTCTCCTTGAAGTGATAAATGATTCGGGAGCAGTTATGCTCTTCGTCTTCCCCAAGCTCCCAGTCTAGTGCGGTGATCTCGGAGTGCCGTTTTTCGATCCACTTTTTAATCTCTTGCAAATGTGTATCTAGCTCGGTTTCGTTTCCAACTTTGAGATGGCTCTTCCTAAATCCGTCTCTACTGACGAACGCTTCCACTATCCTCGTATCTCTTCCCCACCTTCCCAGTTTTTCCAGGATCTTTCCATAGGAAATGTATTTTTTTATAATCTCAAGGAGTCTATTTCCTTTGATCTCTCTCAGTTCCTCATCCCTACTTCCTTTCAACACCAATCCCTCAGTGCCGATCTCCAGGAGATAGTTCTCAAAACTTTGTTCGTCCTTCAGGTATCTCTCATCCTTTCCCCGTTTCACTCTGTATAGAGGCGGCTGAGCCACGTAAAGGTATCCCTTTTCGATAATCTCCGGCACCTGCCTGTAGAAAAAGGTCAGGAGCAGTGTCCTTATGTGGGAACCATCCACATCGGCATCGCTCATCAGGATTATCCGATGATAACGAATCTTGTTGACATCGAAATCATCGCTCCCTATTCCAGTGCCGAGGGCGGTAATCATGGTCCTTATTTCCTCGTTGCTGAGCATCTTGTCGAACCTGGCCTTCTCCACGTTAAGAATCTTTCCCCGGAGCGGAAGCACCGCCTGGTTGAACCTGGCTCTGGCCTGCTTTGCCGAGCCGCCCGCTGATTCTCCCTCCACTATGAAAAGCTCCGAATACTGAGGGTCCCGTTCCTGACAGTCGGCCAGTTTTCCCGGTAGCGACCCGGATTCGAGAGCGCTTTTTCTGCGCGTTAACTCCCTGGCCTTTCTCGCTGCTTCCCTTGCCCTGGCCGCCTCCACCGTCTTCTCGATAATCTTTCTGGCTACAGACGGATTCTCCTCAAAGAAGGTTCCCAGCTTGTCGTTGAGAAGCGTTTCCACTATACCTTTGACCTCGGTGTTTCCTAGCTTAGTTTTCGTCTGCCCTTCAAATTTAGGATTAGGCAGCTTGACGCTTATTACGGATGTGAGACCTTCCCTTGTATCTTCTCCGGTCAAATCGACCTTTGCATTCTTGAGAAGCCCGTGGTCCTCGGCATATTTGTTCACGGTCCTGGTGAGTGCGCCCCTGAAGCCGGTAAGGTGCGTGCCGCCTTCGAGGTTGTTTATGTTGTTTGCGTAGCAGAATATGGTCTCGTTGTACCCGTCGTGATATTGAAGGGCAACCTCGACTATAATATCGTCCTTCTCGCCGGAGACGTAAATCGGTTTGGGATGGAGGGTGTTCTTATTCTTATTAAGCTCTTGGACAAAGGCCACTATTCCGCCCTTGTAATAAAATTCCTGTTCCTTTCCATCGCGCTCATCGGTCAGTTTAATTTTGAGGCCGCTGTTTAAAAAAGCGAGTTCCCTTATCCTGTGGGCAAGTGTATCGTAATTAAACTCGTTAATCTCAAATATCTCTGAGTCAGGTTTAAACCTGATCTTGGTACCGCTTCTTTTCGTCTTCCCGGTTTCCTTGAGTTCACTTACCGGCTTTCCCCTCTCGTATCTCTGAAACCAGACCTTTCCGTCTATCCTTATCTCCAGGGTCAGGTATTCGGAAAGAGCGTTGACTACTGTAACTCCGACTCCGTGAAGACCTCCAGAGACCTTATATACCTTTCCCTCGAATTTTCCGCCGGCGTGAAGCGTAGTCATCACCACTTCGGCGGCAGATTTACCCGTTTCCTTATGTGTACCGACCGGAATTCCGCGCCCGTTATCCTCTACCGTAACGCTTCCATCCACGTGGATAGTAACGCTTATCTCGTCGCAAAACCCGGCAAGCGCCTCGTCGACGCTGTTGTCGAGAACCTCAAACACCAGGTGATGAAACCCCCTGGTGCTGGTGTCCCCGATGTACATATCCGGACGTTTCCTCACCGCCTCGAGCCCGGGAAGCACTTTAATGGCCTCAGCAGTGTAAGAATTACCCTGTTTATACAGTTTTCCCTCTATATCCTTATCCGCTTCCAACTACACAACCTCCGGTAATAAAATAAATCTTAACTAATATACCATAAAAACCAACAAAAGTAAATGATATCAGGAACTTTTGTGTAGGTTTATAAAGTAATTTCTATACCTAAAACCGTTTCATTTTAGGGCAGTTAGCAAACCGCCCCGGATTAATTTCATCAAACCTTAGGAGGGGTAATCCCTACCTGTTTTTGGTACTTCCCTTTCTTGTCAGCGTAAGACACCTCGCACACCTCATCCGCCTCGAAAAATATAACCTGAGCAATTCCTTCATTTGCATAAATTTTTGCCGGAAGTGGGGTTGTGTTAGAAATTTCTAGGGTTACAAATCCCTCCCACTCGGGCTCAAAGGGCGTAACGTTCACTATTATACCACACCGGGCGTAGGTTGACTTGCCCACGCAGAGGGTGATCACACTACGGGGAATTCGGAAATATTCGACTGTTCTGGCCAGGGCGAATGAATTAGGGGGAATCAAGCAGACATCGGCTTTTATGGACACAAAGGACTTCTCGTCAAATCCCTTGGGGTCTACAACCGTGTTGTAAACATTCGTAAAAACTTTGAATTCATCGCTCACCCGGATGTCGTACCCGTAGGCGGATAGACCGTAAGATATGGAGCCCTTTGAAACTTGCTCCTCGACAAACGGCTCGATCATCTTATGCTCGAGTGCCATTCTCCTAATCCAGTGGTCAGGCTTTACCCCCATCTCTTCATTTCTCCTTTTTGATGGAATTTTGGGAAGTATGGGATAGTACCATAGAAGCAGGGGTTACTCAATTTAATTAGAATGGAAAATCTAAAAGCAGTTTTCTCAAAGCCAATTGTCGCTGAGAGTCAGTACCCTACTTACTACTCTTGAGTCTCTGGCCTTTTTTGTTAGTATTTCTCTTCAATCTCAGTTTGTCACTTGTTTCTCCAATAATTTTTTTAAGCATATTACTCCTATAGCGTGAAAAATCAGGCATTAATTTCCTTGAACGCAAATTATTAGTAGTCAATTCCAGGATTAGCCAAACAGCTAATGGAAGAGACTTTAGTTTTAACGGATAATGTATGAAATCTGTATCATTCGGCCAGTATAAAACTAACTCTCTATGTGGTATGCATATGAAAACAAGGCCTTCACAAAATTTTTGTAAAAGAGCGCGAAGCGTCTTTCTTTGAAGAGCATTAAAAGTAATGATTCCGCTCCATAATTTACCAGGAACGTTATCCTGCGCACTATAACCTTCTTCTTTTGAGTGAACCAAACTATTGTCTACAGATTTATAAAATCTACGCATCTCATCAAGCTGTTCGACTGCTTGAATAAAACTGTTGTAGTTGTTTAAATCAAGCCTCGATTTAACTTCGATAACACCATATACAGCCTCTACTGGTATTATTCTCCTACCTGCCAATGCCATCATCGGAACAACGTCAAAACGCTCAGAAATGATGATGTCAAATTCACGAGAGAGTCTTCCTTCGCTATCAAAAATTTTTCCACGGTCCACGGAGAAACGCTCGGGAAGAATTTGTCTGAGATATTCTCGAACAATATCTTCTAGCGCATCCCCAACGCCGGTAGGGTGCTTATAATATTTAGCCTTTGATATACGGGCCTGAAATTCCGCTCCAACCGCCTCTAAAAATTTTGTATAATTAATTCGATCCATAAAGCACTGACTTAGTAACTGCTTCACTGGAAACATCATATGTACAAACTTCAAGCATAATATCCTGGAATTCTTACAAAAAACCTAATTATTGACGAATATAAAGTAAAAGGCATCGCAAGTCAAAATTGAGAGGCATTAAAGGGATCATCGTAAATATATTCTTGGGGTACGGTAGAAAGCTCTTGTATTTTCGAATTATTTCGATACCCTCAACAACGCTTTCTCTACTGCAGGAGGGAGATCGACAAAAACGAAATAATCCGCAGGGTATAAATAATCTTCGCCCTCATTATCTATCACACGAACATAGTTAGACCGTGCTGCATTATTGTCAGGTAAGATTCGATAAATCATCCGTGGGGTCAATAAGTCTGGGTCATCTGTACTAATACATATAGCGAATTTCTTTTTTTGGTTTTTATTTTTTACCATAGTCTTTAATCTAGAAATCTCTTTATTCTCATTTTCCTCTTGCCTATGCCATGCGCTTCAAACCAGTGTACTTCAGCTATCCGTATTTGTCCATCGGGCAAAAGAACAGTAGCAATTCCTTTTAACTTTCTCCATCGTCCCTTGCCGTATCGCTTTCGCAAAACTGGAAGGATACGAATAGCACTGCCTACAGCAATTATTTCAATATCGGTAATTTCTCCGACGATTTCGAAGTGCATCAAAGTGCGTTGTATAAATAAAAGAATACAGTATTCAAATAACGTACAGGTTAATTAAATTTTTGTACCATGTTTAGCCCAATCGCAATATAAATATCCATTTCAAGTCAAAATCTGTTAATCCTATTTATCTCTCAAAAAAAGGGATTTCCAGAAGCTCCTATAAGAACTCGCAAATGGGCGTGAAAATAAATCCATGGCATGAGATTGTCTATCTACAAATCAGGTTCAATTCCGCATTAACTTCCAACTCCATCGGCACATATCGCACCCCATTCTGGATGCGTTGGGAATGGGTGGGGACGAAACCTAGCTTCTTGTAGAATTTAACCGAGTTCGGAGCGGAATTGACCGAAACGACTTTAAGGAAAGGGTCTATTTTTAAACAGCGCTTGACAGCAGCATTAATCAATTTCCTGGCAATCCCCTTGCCCTGATACTCGCCGTCAACAAACAGCAAAGATATATGGCCCTCTTCCTTTACCTCAATCATTCCAACGATTTGTCCCTTCCATAAAGCGAGAAGAATAAAGCAACCTTCTTCCAGCCGTTCTTTCAGTCTCTCGGCCTTGGCATAGCGTCTGACTTCATGAGTACCCCGGTTGGAAAAAATAGGAGCAATAAATTCCATGAAGACGCGGTCTACCAGTCTGGATACTTCAAATTCTTCTCCGGCTTCAATTTCCCGTATCACCAAGCCGTTCTTCAATGAAGCTGGAGATACCTTCCGCTTAATCATAGCTTAAGTTTAAACCCAAAAATTACTCTCGAAATTACTGCTGTCCAAAGTAATGGTTCATACTTATAAAACAAGGCCTTTAAATAGATAAAATGGTCTTTTTAAAGTCAGGTCACCCTCTTTTATGTTTCTCATGCAAGCACCGTCCTAACCCTATTTGTTGAAATAGCCTTTTTAATCCTACTCACCCTTCATCGTAGTTTATTCTGAGCCTTTCGGCTTAGTTTATGCTGAGCGAGGTCGAAGCACTCAAGATAAACTAAGCCGAAGGACTCACCCTTCGATTCCGCTCAGGGTGAAGGGCATGGCATTGCTACAAGTTTTATATCTGCCTTCATGGTGAGCCCTTCGATAAACTCAGGGCAAACTCTGTCGAACCATGGATCATTCTAACCCTAATCTCTTTTTTTCAAGGGATTGCTTCGTCGCTTCACTCCTCGCAATCACAGGACATGGGTTGTCATTGCGAGCGAAGCGAAGCAATCTCTTATTTTGGACAGATATGTCTCGGAATAAGACCTTACCATGAGCAAGTTAATTTCTCTATTGGATGAGATAGATGTAGGGGCACGCCGCAGCGTGCCCCTACATCTATTATCATAGCTGTCCAGAGTAATCAGAGGTTCAAAGACCATACTTTCCTCTCCTCCTACTTTTCTGATAACATTATTGTGTATCGTGGCAGTAGTAAGGGCAATCAGCTTCGCCTAAAGCAACCGACCCAATTATCCCCCTACTGCCAGTGATTTGTGCTTCTATTATCAGGGGGAGAATTAGTATGCCTTCAAAGCCGGACCAGAAATCGAAAAGACGAGTGAAAGACAATCCCTGGATAATGAGGACCTATGCCGGGCATACGACCGCCGAAGCCTCTAACGAACTATTCCGGAAAAACCTGGCCAAGGGACAAACCGGCTTAAGCATCGCCTTTGACCTTCCCACTCAGACCGGTTACGACTCCGACCATCCCCTGGCCGAGGGCGAGGTGGGCAAGGTAGGAGTCCCCGTCTGCCATATCGAAGATATGGAAGCCCTTTTCTACCAGATACCACTAGAAAAAATGAACACCTCAATGACCATCAACGCCACTGCCGCCTGGCTCCTTTCCCTGTACATAGCACTAGCCGAGAAACGGGGAATAGATATTTCCCTTCTCCAAGGAACCACTCAAAACGATATTTTGAAAGAATACCTCTCACGCGGGACATACATATTTCCTCCAAGACCGTCCATGCGCCTTATCTCCGACATGATTTCTTACACATCCTCTAAAGTACCGGCTTGGAACCCGATTAATATATGCAGCTATCATCTCCAGGAAGCCGGGGCCACCCCGGTGCAGGAGATTGCATTCACACTAGCAAATGCAACCACCGTGCTCGATTCAGTTCGTGAAAACGGGCAGATTCCTGAAGAGCAGTTTCCACAAGTTGTGGGCCGCATCTCCTTTTTTGTGAACGCCGGGATTCGTTTCATCGAGGAACTCTGCAAGATGAGGGCATTCACCGAAATGTGGGATGAGCTGACCTTGAAAGAATACGGGGTCAAAGACGAGAAGTACAGACGTTTTAGATACGGAGTTCAGGTGAACTCCCTTGGCCTCACCGCACAACAACCGGAGAACAACGTCGCCCGGATAATAATCGAGATGCTGGCCGTAACCCTTAGCAGGGATGCCCGCGCCAGAGCAATTCAGCTTCCCGCATGGAATGAAGCCCTGGGGCTTCCCCGCCCCTGGGACCAGCAATGGTCACTCCGGTTTCAGCAGATTCTAGCCTACGAAACCGACTTGCTGGAGTATCCGGACATATTCAACGGCTCATCGGTAATCGAGGCCACGGTTAAAGAGCTAAAAGACGCCGCATGGAAAGAAATAGATAGGATCCGGAAAATCGGCGGCACGCTCGAGGCAATCGAATACATGAAGATGGCGCTGGTCTCGTCTCATGCCGAGCGTGTTCGAGCAATCGAATCCGGGGATATAAAGATAGTCGGGGTTAATTGCTTTACCGAGACGGAGGTATCTCCTCACACCCAATCTATAGAGGAGTCGATACAGAAGGTTGAGCCGGAGATGGTTAAAAAACAAATAGAAAGGTTAAGGTCGTTCAAAGTCAGGAGAAACCAGAAGGCAGTCAAAGATGCCCTGGAAAGATTAAGGGATACAGCCAAAAGCAGTGAAAACATCATGCCCGCTTCAATCCATTGTGCCCATGCCGGTGTTACCACCGGGGAATGGTCGGACACACTTCGCCTGGTCTTTGGCGAATACCGGGCCCCGACCGGGACTTCCATCCGGCTTCAAAGGGAAACCGATGACATAACTCGAATAAGAAGCGAAGTTAAAGCGCTCGGAGAAAAGCTGGGACGCCCGATTAAGATACTTATCGGGAAGCCGGGGCTCGACGGTCATTCAAACGGCGCCGAGCAAATTGCTGTTCGAGCAAGGGAGGTAGGTATGGAGGTCATTTATCAAGGTATTCGCCTTACCCCCGAGCAGATTGCCAGAACCGCGGAAGAGGAGAACGTGGACCTAGTGGGGCTGAGCATTCTATCCGGCTCACACGACACAATCATCCCCAAGATAATAGGCTTGATGAGAAAACGGCAGCTTGATGACATACCGGTAATCGCCGGCGGCATCATTCCGGACGAAGATGCTAAACTACTCATCAAGGCCGGCCTCAGGCGCGTCTACACCCCAAAAGACTATTCCCTTAACCGGATAATGCACGATATAGTGGAAATTGTGAAGGAATCAAGGGGCCTTGATTCGTGATCGTCTGAGTTACTCACCAACTAACTATTATAAATCACTGGATTTTTATCTTATTCTCTCCTAAATTAACCTTAACTGGAAATCGAGAGGTTCCTAAGACTTATACGGTTACTCTATCCATGCCGACAGTAAACCCCGCACCACTTAACACCTATCTGACTCCCTAACACCCGTGGCCTTTCCGGGACGAGACTGGCCGCTTCCGCTCGCTGCCTAACTATTGCTATTTGCATCAATTAAAGTAAAATACTTTAACAATAAAGGTAAGATAAATTGGGAGCGTAATACAAGATCTCTCCTTTTATTCATTCTCACAAAAGAGAACGGAAAATTCACCGCCATAATCAATTAGAGTTAAAATTAAAGCGCCCTTTTTATCAATTGAAGGCGGAAATGTACTTAATTAGGGGGTGAAATACAGGATGAAGTCTACGCGTCTAAAGATAAGCGTAAGCCAGGACGGCTTGCTTCCGCAGGAGACGGCGGACATAGCGACGTTGGAATTTCCGGTCCTTCCCAAGAAGCTTCTTAAGGCTCTTGGGTTCGAGCGTGTGGATGCAACTACCTTCGTAGGTGTACTTCCTGTTTTTATAAATCTTGGAGAGAAAGAGCAGGAGATCGAGATAGAACTGGGTGTAACCCTGCCGGAAATGAGGAAACAGGTGATAGAGATCGTCAAAGCTCCGACCAAACTGATTTCCACGCCCACTCCTTCCAAGCCGAGGAAAGCCGCTAATAACCGGGGTACAAAATCTACGATAAAAAAAGCAAAGGCCAAAAAATCAAAAAGGTAACATATCATGTCCGAGGATAGAATCGACGAAAGTTTGACGTTCGACGACGTTCTTCTAGTTCCGGGATATTCCGAAATTATGCCGAGCGAAGTCGACGTCTCCACCTATTTGACCCCTAACATCAAGCTCAATATTCCCCTAATCAGCGCGGCCATGGACACGGTAACCGAGGCTAAGACGGCTATAGCTATGGCCCAAGAGGGTGGAATCGGCATAATTCACAGAAATATTGATATCGCCTCTCAAGCCGCAGAGGTAGAGAGGGTCAAAAAGTACGAAAGCGGAATGATAGTCAACCCCTTGACCGTTCGTCCTTATCATAAGGTGAGAGAAGCATTGGATATCATGCTTAAGCATAATATAACCGGACTGCCCGTTACCGAGGAAGACGGGGGATTAGTGGGCATAATCACCAACAGAGACCTGAGACTGGAAAAGAACCTTGATTACCGGGTTGACCAGCTCATGACTGCCAAGGACAAGCTTATTACCGTTAGAGAGGGAATTACACTGGAGAGCGCAAAAGAGCTTCTTCACAAATATAAAATCGAGAAGCTCCCGGTAGTAGACGAAAAGTTCAGACTCCGCGGCCTTATAACCATGAAAGATATAGAAAAGATAGAGAAGTATCCCCATGCCTGCAAAGACGGAATGGGAAGATTGAGATGCGGAGCCGCCGTCGGTGTCGGGCCGGATAGAGAGGAAAGGGTTGACGCCCTAGTTAGGGTCGGATGTGACGTGGTAGTAATAGACACGGCACACGCCCACACTAAGAGGGTGATCGACGCGGTAATATCCACGAAGTCTAATTTCCGCAAAATAGACTTAATTGCCGGAAACGTAGGCACTGCAGACGGAGCCGAGGCCCTGATAAAAGCCGGGGCAGACGCGGTTAAAGTCGGGGTCGGGCCTGGTTCTATATGTACTACCCGGGTCATTGCCGGAATAGGCGTCCCCCAGGTCACCGCTATATTAGAGGTGGGGAAGATAGCCCATAGACACGATACCCCTATAATTGCCGATGGCGGGATCAAATATTCTGGCGATGTGACTAAGGCTCTGGCAGCGGGAGCATACTCGGTCATGATAGGTAATTTATTTGCCGGTACTGACGAAGCTCCGGGAGAGGTTGTGCTGTATCAGGGTAGGACCTACAAGGTTTATCGGGGGATGGGCTCGATAGAAGCCATGAAGAAAGGAAGCCGCGACCGTTATGCACAGGACGAGATGATAGATGCCAAGCTCGTTCCGGAGGGTATCGAAGGAAGGGTCCCATACCGAGGTTCGATAGGGGGAATGATTTATCAGCTCGTTGGCGGATTAAAGGCCGGTATGGGTTATACCGGATGCCGTACTATTCATGAACTGAGAAAGAATGCAAAATTCATAAAGGTAACCCACGCCGGGCTTCGTGAGGGCCATGTCCACGATGTAATCATAACCAAAGAGGCACCAAATTACAGAATCGAATAATTTTAGTTGTAGGGAACGCATACATACGTTCCTTACCTTTCAGCGGATCCATAACCACGTAGCCCTAATTCACAATAATGCGTGAAACAGTTTTAGTCCTTGACTTCGGATCGCAGTACACCCAGCTTATCGCCAGAAGAATACGGGAGATCGGCGTTTACTCCGAGATTAAACCTTTTCTTTTTCCTTTAGATGAAATAAAGAAGGCCGAGCCAAAGGCAATTGTTTTATCCGGCGGGCCGGCCAGTGTCTGGGACGAGGGATCACCGTCTTTAAACCCGCAGATATTCGACCTGAATATCCCCATATTGGGAATCTGCTACGGGATGCAACTAACCGCCCAACTCCTCGGCGGGAGGGTTGAACGGTCGGAAAGAAGGGAATTCGGGCCTGCCGAGATTAACATCACGGACGATTCCGACATTTTCCACGGTATTCCACCGAAGACCAAGGTTTGGATGTCCCACGGTGACCGGGTGCTCGGTCTTCCGGAAGGATTCACCACCATTGCCACCAGTGAAAACTCACCGGTAGCCGCCATGAAGGATAGAAACCGGAGAATCTTCGGCGTCCAGTTCCACCCGGAGGTGGTCCACACCGAGTTCGGCAAGGAAATACTATCAAACTTTATTTTTAGGATTGCCCAGTGCGACGGCTCGTGGACAGCCAAATCCTTCGTGGAATCGGCCATAAAAGACATCAGAAAAAAGGTGGGGGACTCCAAGGTAATCTGCGCCCTTTCCGGAGGGGTGGACTCAGCCGTGGCCGCTTTAATCATACAGCGTGCTATCTGGGATAGGCTCCAATGCATATTCGTCGACACCGGGCTTCTCCGGAAGAATGAAGCCAGCCAGGTCCTGGCGGCTTTTAGCGATTCAGGGCTAAACCTTATTCCTGTCGATGCCAGCAAACGTTTTCTTCAAAAGCTGGAGGGCGTAGAGGACCCGGAGCTCAAGAGAAAAATTATAGGGGAGGAATTCATCCGGGTATTTGAAGAGGAGGCCCTTAAGATTGATGGGGCCCGCTTTCTTGCCCAGGGAACCCTATACCCGGATGTCATCGAGAGCGTGAGCGTCAAAGGCCCCTCGGCAAAGATAAAATCTCACCACAATGTGGGCGGTCTGCCTGAAAGAATGAACCTAGAGTTGATAGAACCTCTCCGTGAATTGTTTAAAGACGAAGTAAGAGCGGTAGGGCGTGAGCTTGGGCTTCCCCCGGAGATCCTCGACCGCCATCCGTTCCCCGGGCCGGGATTAGCAATAAGGATTATGGGCGAGGTAACTGAGGAAAAACTGGAAAAGCTTCGCCTGGCAGACGCGATTTTTATAGAAGAAATAAGAAGAGCAGGAATTTATGATGAAATCTGGCAGGCCTTTTGTGTCTTCCTCCCGGTAAACACCGTCGGGGTCATGGGGGATGAAAGGACTTATGAGAATGTCATAGCACTCAGGGCGGTGACCAGCCTGGACGGCATGACTGCCAACTGGGCCCGTATCCCTTATGAAGTACTGGAGAAGGTCTCCGTCCGCATAATTAACGAGGTAAAGGGCATCAACCGCGTCGTGTATGACATATCCACCAAGCCACCCAGCACCATAGAGTGGGAATAGGGTCAAAGCCATCTATACTCTCCGACTGGTCAATCAAGGCTAAACCAAATATGGTCGTAGGAGCTGCGTTCTAACTTAACGGCTATATCTCCGGGCAGCGACCCTTGTATGGTTTTAGCCAGCTCTTCAGCGCTAGCCTTCGAAGACAACTGAAAGGAAACCTCTCCTCCCGGTTTAAAAACCCTCTTTCTTATGCTGACCCCCGAGAGCGACTTCGCTATTATTTTATCTATACGCTCGTACTGAACATAACTTCTAAGACCGCTGAACGAAACTTGTATAAACTCTGCTCGGGCTGCCTGCCTGTTTCTTTCCTCCAATTCCGACCTCAGCTTTCTTGCGGCGCCGGCACCGGCAACCTTCAATGCCTCCAGACTGGAATCACCGACGGTCGAGCCAGTCTTATAGGAGCTGTCTCTTACCTCGGTTATTAACTCTCCTCCCCGGTCTTTAGCCCGGATGAAAACATCGGCAACCGTATTGTAAGTAACCCCTGCCGCCTTGTTCTCTGTGGCCCTTATACCCACGTAGACTTCCAGCATGATGTCGCTCGACTGTTCTAGCGTCAGTCTATATCCCGAGCCTATGAGCACGGTAGAGATCTCTCTTTCGATATCCGCCTTGGGAAGAGTTTTGATAACAGGATTGCTTTCCGGGTTTTCCAGGACCCTTATCGATATAGATGGCTTTTCGGAAAATGCGGGCGTGGAGAGAGAAAAAAGAATGAAGAATAATGAGACAAATATATAGTTAAATAATTTTAAGCTCGCACGGCTCATAGCCTTCGTTTAGGTCAATATCTCCAGGGAACACTCAAAGGACAGCGCTTCTTGGCTTTGAGTTTATAGCGTGACGCTCGGGCAGGTTAAACCTGCGACCTCTTGAACACCCCAAATTCCCCCAATATCGCCACGAGCTCCCAACCATCCGCCCCCAGTTTGTTCAGGTTCTCTTCGAAGCCTCTCCCTAATTTTGACCTTCTGGTTGTGGCCGCCAGCTTAGATACAGCAATATCATGGTCAACGTGCTCCGGAAAGAGCTCATCTATAGAAACTACCCTATACTCCCACTTCATACTTCTTCTCCAACATCTTCTTCCGGTGTTTTAGCGGTGTGCCCTTCTTTTGCTTCCTCATCGACCAGCAAAGGGCATCCCTTATCCGAAACATCGGGTAGCTTTTTAATATACTGTTCGTAGTCATCCTTGGTTATTACCCCTTCACGTATGTATCTATCGGCCACCCTCACATCATAGACAAGCTCGTTTCTATCTTTCATCATTTACCCTCCAAAAAATTTTAGGATACCTGCTAAATCTGGATTGGCAATCTTATGTCTGAGCACCCATCGCCTATTTCCAACCGGTAACCAGAGAAGAGGTAAGAGGAGTCGGGAGGCCGATACATACTATCTTATTAAACCCCGCCTCCTCGAGCCAGAGCTTGACTTCAGTGAAGGAATAATCTCGCCCCCGGGTGGCTAATAGCATTTGAACGGAGAATATAGCCCCGACCGGGGGATGGGTGAGAGAATCGTCGAGGATGTGGTCTTTAATTATGATCTCTCCTCCCCGGTTTAGTGCATCAAAAACCTTTTTCATTAGCTCTTTATTCGTATCCTCGTTTTCGCTGTGGATTATATTGGAAAGAAACGCCACATCAAAACCGGCGGGAAGCTCATCTCTGTTGTAATCCCCCTCCACCATCTTTATTTTCCCGGCCATCCCTTCTTTCTCCAGGAATCTCTTTGTTACCCCGAGTGTACCTGGAAGGTCAAATACGGTGACCTCAAGATGTGGATATTTTTTTAAAAATTGAATGGGATAGGTTCCCGGGCCGGAGCCTATGTCTATCAATTTCTCTGCCCATTTCAAATCCAATATATCACCTAGGACTTCCGCATCCCCCCTGGCCGTCACCAGCGAGTGCATCGCCGCTATGAATTTTTCCGTCTCGTCCTGTTTTGTCTGGAACATATCCGGATTCTTTGCCGGATTGCCGGTGATAACCGAGTCCTCCAGCCTTTCCCATAAATTCCAGAGCCCTTCTTCGAACAGGATCATACTGCCGTAATACTTGGGAGAGCTTCTTACCAGGTAGGTCAGAGAAGCCTCCGTATTGTGGAATCTGCCCTCTTCTTTCGACAGTAACCTCATTGCCACAAGCGCGTTAAGAAAAATCTCTACCGCTCTATGATTGGCACCTAGGGCCATGGCGATTTCCCCGGAAGTGCTTCCCCCGCTCTTTACCGAGTCAAATACGCCCAGCTTGACAGCAACCTGGAGGATTCTCGACTGCGTAAATCCACTGCTTATTCGATTGATCTCAGAAAAGTCCATTATCAGTAAAGTTTAGAGTGAAGAGTTAAAAGATTTAAGGAATACTATTTTTAACTCTCAACTCCTTTCCACAAACCACTTCCAGGTTTGAGCTATTCCATCTTCGAGGTCTACGCTTGGAGACCATCCCAGCACCTGCCTACTCATGCCTATGTCCAGAGAAATCCTCTGCACCTCTCCAAGCCTCGCCGGCGCATACTCCACCCGAAATTTCCTTCCGGTAGCCTTTTTTAGGGCTTCAACCAGGTCGTTTACCGATGTCTCTTTTTCAGTGCCAATGTTATAACTGCCTACCGGGGCATTAAGGGCGAAGATGTTAGCCCTGGCCACATCACCAACGAAAACATAATCCCGGGTTTGATTACCGTCTCCGTATACTTGACATGGTTTTCCGGATATTATCTTGTTGCAAAAAATTGCTAGAACGCCGGCTTCCCCGTGCGGGTTTTGTCGAGGTCCATACACGTTAGCATATCTGAGCGCTACATATTCGAGCCCGTAAACGGCCTTGTAGCAGCCGAGATATTTCTCCACTGCATACTTTGAAGTTCCGTAAGGAGATATGGGCATAGGGGAAGTATTCTCGTCCGCAGGCAGCTTCTCCGGCTCCCCGTAGATTGCACCGCCAGTGGATGCAAATATAAATTTCTTAACTCCGCTTTTAACAGAGAGTTCAAGTAGGTTTATGGTCCCTATTATGTTTACCTCAGCATCATAGACCGGGTCGTCGACAGATACCCTGACGTCCATCTGTGCGGCGTGGTGATTTATCACCTCGGGTTTAAAATCAGCAAAAACCTTCTCTAGTAGCTTGCGGTCTCTAATATCACCCTCGATAAAATCAGCCTTTCTCGGAACATTGTGCCCGAACCCGGTAGACAGGTTATCTAATATCAGAACCTGGTGTCCCTCTCCGATAAGGATATCGGCTACCCAAGACCCGATAAACCCGGCACCGCCTGTGACCAAAATCTTCATTTAAAGAAATCCCTCCGGTTTAAGTTTATGAAACCCGCTTTCTTTTACAAATCGGCAAGAAGTTATGGTCTCACGAAATATAATCCGTTTCCCGAATAGAATAAAACACATCCCGATAGCAAGAGTTTTTATCTCAGACTGTCCGCTTAATTTATGGGATTGGGTTTTATGGAGGAGTTAAAAGCCTTTCTCCATAATTTTAGCCATTTTTTATAAGGACTAGACTTTACTTAGCCGCACCTATGGCTTGATTTTTACACGTATTACACTGGCAGCCAACCATCCAACCATATACCCGAGATTCCTTCTTGCATTCCGGGCAGTTTATTCTAATCAAGTGACCCTCACCGGTACTGGACTCGGATATAACCCTCCATTCGCGAACCGGTGCATCCGGACAATCCCAGCAAATCCTTCTTATAGTCATCTTATTTCCTCCTTCAACATTAAACTACTTTGCCCGGATGAATACTTTGGCACTAAATTGTCTCCTTGTCAATCACAGACCTTTATTGTTTTTGCAAAGTGATAATGTCACTAGTTTATTTGACACACCATCCTTTTACTGGTTAAATGGGAAATACCCTATTCGTTCAACACACCCAAAACTCGGCAAGGGTTGATCTTCGGTCCTGATTCTCCACCAGCTCAACCCGAATGAGTATTTTAAGGCTATCGATATACTAGGTATTATTAATAATAGGAGGTACCAGATGGGAATGAAAAAAATTATCAGCATAACTAAGGAAGATTCCAAGGGAATAGGGGAGAGCAAGGTCACACTTACCGGGTTTCAAAAATCTAAAGGTTCCGATGAGCAAATAGAGATTACGGAAGAAAGGGTGTTTGAGACACTGAAATCGGTCTATGACCCGGAACTCCCGGTAAATATCGTCGACCTCGGGCTTATTTATGACGTGCAAATCTCTGGCAGAAATGTCCAGGTTAAAATGAGCCTGACTACGCCTGGATGCGGCATGGGAGCGGTGATTGCCAAACAGGCGGAAGACGCCATAAAAACACTCGGAGCTAAAAATGTAATGGTTCAAATCATATGGGACCCGCCATGGAATCCGGACATGATGAGTGATGAAGCAAAGCAGAAACTAGGCTTAATCTAGTTATCAACCGGGAGGCATGAATGGAATTAAACCCAGAGGGGATACGGAACATCCTGAGAAAAGTGAAGTATCCCGGTTTTACCAGGGACATAGTCTCATTCGGGGTGGTGAAGGATATAGAGATTGAGGGTTCCAGGGTTAGAGTTCATCTCCTTCTTCCCAAGCCGGATGAGAAAGTGGAATCGGAAATAAGAAACTCGGTCAGCAAAACCCTTTTAGAATCCCCCGGGGTTTCGGAGGTGGATATAAGGGTGGGGGCCAGAGAACCTAAAGCCGCCCCCGGCCAGCCAAAAACAGCAGAGAAGGCAAAGCTGCCAGATATAAAATACTTCATAGCGGTGGCTAGCGGGAAAGGCGGCGTGGGGAAATCCACGGTAGCGGTTAATCTTGCCCTAGCCATCTCTAAGATGCGAAATAACGTCGGTCTCCTGGACGCTGACATCTGGGGGCCGAGCACCCCAATAATGATGGGGATAAATGAAAGGCCCTTGTCCACCCCCGACCAGAAGATTATTCCCCTCAAAAAGCATGGGCTGAAGCTGATGTCCATAGGGTTTCTGATAAATGAGGATGATACGGTGATCTGGAGAGGACCCATGGTGCACGGTGCGGTAAAACAATTCATAGAGGATGTAGAATGGGCAGGGACGGATTACCTTATAGTCGACCTTCCACCGGGTACCGGAGATGCCCAACTCTCTCTCATTCAAACAGCGCCGCTTAGCGGAGGGGTAATCGTCACCACACCCCAGGATGTAGCCCTGATCGACGTCAGGCGGGGAGTGCAGATGTTCAGGAAACTTAACGTACCGGTTTTAGGAATTATAGAGAATATGAGCTACCTCAACTGTCCGCACTGCGGAGAAGAAATCGACATATTCAGCAGGGGCGGCGGGAGAAGAATGGCCGAGAAGTTCAACGTGCCTTTTTTGGGAGAAGTGCCTATCGACCCGGAGCTTAGAAAGGGCGGAGACGAAGGAAACCCGATAGTGATATCCAACCCGGACAGCCCCACCGCCAAAGCATTCATGATAATAGCCGAGGAGATACTAAAAAACATAGAAGAATCTGTTGGACATTGAGTTTAAATACTTCTAATTTTAGATAAACCTGCCTTGACTCATTCTATATGATGACTATTTTTAGAATGAAAAATATAAAAAGGAGGTAGGTTAAAATGGTAAGGTTAATGGTAAGAGACCCGTGGAAAGATTTTGGTACACTTCAGGACAGAATAAACCGGCTTTTTGACCAGACGCTTAGGACATTTCATCCAGAAGGGGAGGAGGAATTAGAGAGGGGAACATGGGTACCAGCAGTTGATATACACGAGACCGACGAGAGCTTCGTGGTGAAAGCCGACCTCCCCGGCATGAATAAAGAGGATATTCAAATAGACGTAAAGGACAGCACTCTGACCCTCAAGGGAGAAAAGAAGTTTGAGCAGCAGGTCTCTAAAGATAACTACATAAGGGTCGAGCGTACGTATGGGACATTCATTCGCAGTTTCACCCTTCCCCAGAATGTAGACCCGGATAAGATTAAGGCCAAGTATAAAGACGGTGTCCTGGAGCTCACTCTTCCCAAGAAGGAAGAGGCTAAACCGAAACAAATTAAGGTCGATGTTAGCTAATGACTGAGGCTACCCTGCCCCGGCAGGCAGGGTAGCTTTTAATAAAATATGGCCACAAACAAGGATTACTACAAAACACTGGGTGTATCCAGAAATGCTACGACTGAGGATATAAAGAAGGCTTATCGCAAGCTGGCTAGACGATACCACCCCGATTTAAACCCTGGCAACAAAGAAGCTGAGGAGAAATTCAAGGAGATCCAGGAAGCATACGATGTCCTGTCCAAAGAGGACAAGAGAAGGATGTATGATACGTACGGCTCAGCCGGGTTTCAGCCAGGATGGGCAAATCAAAGAACCTGGACCTGGCCTGAAGGATCGCCGGAAGGCGGGTTTAGATTCAGCTTTGGAGATATGGGAGGATTTTCCGGACTAGACGATATTTTCAGCGAGATATTCGGGGCCAGAGAACCAACCGGCAGGCCCAGAAGAAGCCGTGATATCGAATACGAGATTGAAATAGACTTCGAGACGGCTATCAAGGGCGGGGTCCGGGACATCAAGCTCAGCAGAGAAACCGCCGACAGGAAGATGGTCACCGAGACTATTTCCGTAAAAATTCCACCGGGGGTTGACGACGGCTCTAGGATTAGGGTGGCCGGAAAAGGAGAGATCGGCGGTAGGGGAAACAGCGGAGACCTATACCTCCGGGTGAAAGTAAGACCGCACCCTATATTTATACGTAGGCAAGACGACATATATGTAGAGGTCCCTATTACATTTTATGAAGCCGTTCTCGGCGCACAAATCAACGTTCCGACCATAGATGGAAGCGCCACCGTAACAATACCACCGGGCGTGCAAAATGGTACCAAACTTAGGCTTAAAGGTAAGGGGGTTCCAAACATAAAGAGCAGGGAAAGAGGAGACGAATACGTGGTAGTCAAAATCGTAATGCCTGAGCATGTCAGTGAAAACGCGAAAAGGTCTTTTGAAGAGCTGGCCAGGACGGCTCCATATAATCCAAGAACGCATCTGGAAAAATATACGAAATGAAACTTTATTCTTTAAGGTCAATGGTAGAGATTGTCGGCGTAAGCCCCGGCTTCATAAAAAGGCTTGAGGAGACGGAGCTCATATCTCCTATCGTGGTAGAGGACAGTACCTTTTACACTGACCGGGACTTGAGGAAGCTCTTTCTGGCCAAAGACTTGAGAGAAATGGGAATAAATTTCGCCGGGATCGAAGTCATACTGGAAATAAGCGACCGTATGTTAGCTATGAAAAAAGAAAATGATGAGATTCTATACAAACTTCTACAGTACGTCGACCAAAACATAATAGAGAAGAGGTGAAACCCCATGAGCGAAGAAATAAAGAAAGACACCGAGCAAGCCGGCCTTTTTAAGATGGATTTTTCCACCTTTGTCCTTTCCCTGAATGCCTCTGCCCTGATCCATTTAGGCGACATTCCCGACCCTCAATCCAAGGAGAGAACCGTGAACCTGCCGGCGGCAAAACACACCATCGAGATTCTAGAGATAATCAAGAGCAAAACCAAAGGGAACCTGGACCGTGAGGAAGAGAAACTACTCGACGATGTACTGTTCAACCTGAGGATGAAGTACGTTAAAGATGTCCAATCCGAGAAAAAGTAACTTTCATTCCACCCGCCCGCAGCCACAATTTATAAGATTACGACCCATTTCTTATAAACCTTTTGGCATTACTGATTAGTACCTTAACCTCATCTATACCGATAATGTCTTCTAAAACCTGTAAACCCTCCGTTACCAGTGGAGGCCTATTATGGGAGTTATGGGCATCGGAGGCTACGGCGTGTATCACTCCTTGTTTGGCCAGGTCGAATAGACAACGTCTGGCGCTGTCCCCGAAATATCCACAGGCGCTCCCCGCTGTAACCTGGACAAAAGCCCCGGCACTGACTAGCTCCTTCACCCGGCTTGGACTCTTTTGAATCTCCTTATTCCTTTCCGGATGGGCTAGGATTGGCGAAACCCCCACGGTCTTAAGGTTGAATATTATCTCCTCGATTCCGTAGGGTAAAGAGATAAACGGTATTTCCAGCAGGATAAAATTACTCTCCCCCAGGGGCAGAATCCGGCCCGCAGAGAGAAGTTCGGGCAAATTTTCCGAAATCCCGATTTCCATCCCCGGCAAAACGGTAAGGGGTATTTCATTTGCCCTGAGTTTTCGATTTAATTCTTCAACTTTATCTCTTATTACCGCCGAATCGGGCTCCCATCTTGTTCCTTGGATAAAGTGTGGTGTTGTCACCGCAACCCTGATACCGTCCTGATAAGCTATTCTGGCCATCTCCAGACTTTCCTCCCAGGTGTTAGGGCCGTCGTCTACATTAGGAAGGAAGTGGCAGTGAATATCCACTATTTCCTGGTAAGTATCCCTTTCCATGAGTCTTAAGTCTACTGTGATTTACACCCTCGAACAACTTTATTATAATAAGTACCGATTGAACTGACCGAGACCGTTAAGGACATCAAGATACATGGCATCAATAATTAAAGATTTTTCGGCGCTCAAGATAATGGTCGTAGGCGATGTTATGCTCGACCGTTACGTCTTTGGAGAAGTGAAGAGGATATCACCAGAGGCACCCGTGCAGGTACTAACAATCTACCGGGAAGAATCTTCTCCGGGAGGGGCAGCGAATGTGGCAAACAATTTAAAAAGCCTGGGCGCTTCGGTGGAAATCTATGGAGTGATAGGAGATGACCCCGAAGGAGAAAAATTACTGGAGCTTCTGCAGCGTCTCGAAATAGGGTCGAAGGGGCTTATCCTGGACCCGAAGAGGCCGACAACCACTAAAACGAGGCTCATTGCCGGAAATCAACAGGTCATTAGAATGGACAGAGAGGTGACTTGCTATATCTCCGGTCAGGTTGAAGACCGGATTTTAGAAGCTATCATTCAATCGCTTGGGGAAAATCCGCCAGACGGAATAATAATCTCCGACTACGCAAAAGGGCTAGTCAGTAGAGACTTATCAACCAGTATAATCCAAATGGCAAAGGAGAAGGGCATCTTCATTTGTATCGACCCAAAGGGAAAGGACTTCACCAGATATCGGGGAGCCGATGCCATTACCCCCAACCAGAGGGAAGCAGAAGAGGTATGCGGGTTCCAAATCGAAGATGAAGAAAGCCTTCAAAGAGCGGCCCAGATTCTGATTCAGCAAACCGAAGCCCAGGGCGTTTTAATCACCAGGGGAAAGAACGGAATAAGCTACTACGTCAGGGAAGACAAAGAGTTAAAAACGATTTCTTCTGACGCCCGGGAAATATATGATGTCACTGGTGCGGGCGACACGGTTGTGAGCACATTTACACTCGCCTTCATTAAATCCAAATCCTGGGAAGACTCGGTCAAGATAGCTAATAGGGCGGCGGGAATAGTGGTCGGCCGTATCGGAGCCGCCACCGTCACCAGGGAGGAGTTAATAAACAGTTATAAAGAAAATAATCAGAGAACCAAAGGAAAGCTGCTCAAGATAGGCCTGCTTTTGAACGCTATTTCCAAGCATAAAGCAGAGGGGAAGAAGATCGTCTTTACGAACGGTTGCTTTGACCTTTTTCACGCCGGGCATTTAGCACTCCTGAGACAAGCTAAAGAACTAGGCGATGTGCTTATCGTCGGGATCAATAGCCAGGATTCGGTGAGGAGAATAAAGGGAGATGGGAGACCCTATATCCCGGAAAGCGAAAGAGCGAACATCGTGGCGGCTATAGATTGTGTAGATTATGTGGTCGTATTCTCGGAGGATACCCCGCTTGAACTGATTAGGTTAATAAAACCCGATGTGCTGGTGAAGGGAGGAGATTATTCCCCGGAGGAGGTTGTAGGAAGAGATGTGGTAGAAGGCTATGGCGGCCGGGTATCCATCGTACCCCTGGTAGAAGGAGTTTCCACCTCACTATTAGTAGATAGAATACGAAAACGAAATTAAGACGGCTGTTTATATCCGGAAGCTTTAGACCTTGAAGGCCTGGTCTTCTTTACTCCTTCTAGTTTCTCAATCCTCTTTTCTAAGGCCTTAATCTTCGCATTAATTGCGCTCAGGTCCTTTTTGGTGGTGATATTGAGCCCCTTTCTGGCCTTCTCCAAATTTTTATCGAAAGAATCCCGGGCCACTTTGAGCTGCTTCTCGAATCTCTTCTCTAGATCTGTGATCCACTTCTGGCTGCCAAGGAAATCCATAAAACCCTTTTTCTTTTCCCGCTGAGTATTCTGAGCCATATGTTCACCTCCTATTGGATTTAACTTTGTTTATTACATACAGTAGATAAATAACTTTTAGAATTTAATCCTAGGACGCTGTTAGGGGAAATCTCCACGACGCGGCTGAAGGATAGACAAGCATCCGCCGTTTTCCCCACCTTTAGATAGGCCAGACCCAAGTTGTAATAAGCTTCATCGTATAGGTTAAAGCCGTCAACGGCTATTTTGAATTCCTTTATTGCTTCTTCTTCTTTTCCGGTGGCCATATACAGCTTTCCCAGCTCGTTATGAGTATAAACGAATGCCGGATTAATCTGAAGCGCCTGGTCATAGTAATTCTTAGCTTTATCAACATCCCCTTTTCTGAAATATACCGTTCCCAAAAGGGTGAGAGCATTGACCCTCGATTTATAAACCGGGTCAGACGCCGCTTTAGAGCATTGCTCGATTGCCCCATCCAGGTTGCTGAGGGTAAAATACAAATTGCATAGATTTAACCTAGCCTCGGAATAAGAGGGCTTAAGTTCTATGGCCTCCTTATAAGAAGCTTCCGCCTGGGCATAATCCTTCAGGGCAAAATAGATTAGTCCTTTTATTAGATGAACATCGGGGTCGTTCTTATTCATCTCCTCCGCTTTATTTATATCCGTAACAGCCTGTTGTAAGTTTCCTCGACGAAGAGAGGCCACCGCCAAGGCCTTTTGGTCGCTCAACAATGTCTCCTCCCGTCTTTCTTCAACCCTCCTGCCACCACAGGAAGAAATCAAAAACGAGATTCCCAGTAAAAAAATCAATATTCTCATATCAGTCAAGATTAGAAAGCTTCATGAAGGCCCTAAACCTTGTGCTTACATCGTCTTTTTCCAAAAAGGTCAATCTGCTTACACTATAATCCTCTACCGTGTATGAAGCAATAACACTCCCGTAAACAACCGCCTTCTTAAACTCGGTTAAATCAGAGGTATCCTGGCTGGAAACATATCCCAAAAACCCGCCGGCGAAGGTATCACCAGCCCCGGTTGGGTCAACGACCTCTTCCAGAGGATAACTGGGAGCCCAGAATATCCCGTCTTTGGAGAACATTAACGCTCCATATTCCCCTCTTTTCACGATGAGAACCGCGGGCCCCATATCCAGCACCTCCCTGGCCGCTTTTATTATCTTCGGTTCATTGGCCAATGCCCGGACCTCCGAATCATTTATTATAAGCATGTGAACATGCCTGAGCACTTCCTTCAACTCAGCGGGCTTATTTTCTATCCAGTAGTTCATGGTATCACAGGCAACCAGTTTGGGCTTCTGGACCTGTTTGAGGACTTTGAGTTGGAGCTCAGGGTCTATATTTGCCAGGAAGACATAGTCCACCTCCCGGTAGTCCTCCGGCAATTTGGGGTCGAAATTTTCGAAGACGTTGAGATACGTGCCCAACGTATCCGGGTCTCCCAAGTCGTATCCGTACCGTCCGTGCCACCGGAATGTTTTTCCGGAGGTCTTCTGAACCCCGCTCAACTCGATTCCCTTGGATTGGAAAAGTCGAATGTACGCATCCGGGAAATCTTCACCCACTACCGCTACAACCTTGACTTCGGTGAATAAGCTCGCCGCAAGAGAGAAATAAGAAGCAGAGCCGCCCAGTACGTCCTCAACCCGTCCAAACGGGGTCTCCACGGTATCTAAGGCCATTGACCCTACTACCAAAACGCTCATTTAATATACCTCTCGACTATTATGTCCAATCTTCTCTTTGCCTCCTCGGTTATTGCCTCCTTTGGCGTGATAATCGCATTCTTGAGCGCATCAGGACAGGGACAGTCTTCCCTTCCCGGGATCATCGAAACGACCGCTTTTATGACCCGCCTAGCCAGCTTCACGTTCTTGGTGAGCGTCTCGATGATATCCTCCACGGTGACATCTGCATGAGCTTCGTGCCAGCAGTCGTAGTCGGTGGAGAGTGCCAGTGTAGCATAGCAAATCTCCGCTTCGCGTGCAAGCTTTGCTTCAGGCATGTTGGTCATACCAATAACATCAACTCCCCACTTCCTGTATATGTTGCTCTCCGCTCTCGACGAGAACTGGGGACCCTCGATACAGATGTAGACCCCACCCCGGTGCGCAGTTGCCCCTAGGTCTCTTGCCGCCGTGTAGAGAGCCTGGGAAAGACGGGGACAAACCGGGTCAGCCATGGAGACATGAGCTACGATACCATCACCAAAAAAAGTGGATATCCTTCCCTTGGTTTGGTCGAAAAACTGTGAAGGGATGACCACATGACCGGGAGCAATTTCCTCCCTCATACTGCCCACCGCACTGACTGAAATTATCCAACTGACACCGAGCTTTTTCATGGCATAAATGTTCGCCCGGTAATTCACCTCTGAAGGCATTATTTTATGACCACGCCCGTGTCTGGGTAGAAAAACCATTTTGGTATCGCCCAGCTTTCCCTCCATTAGATCATCGGAGGGACTTCCCCAAGGCGTCTCCACCTTAATAGAACGAAGATCGGTCAACCCCTCCATTTCATAAAGGCCGCTGCCACCTATCACTCCGACAGTTTTCATAGCCACCTCTTTTAAAAAATTATACTATTTTACCGCTTAGATATACCCTCGACTATTTTGGTAAGAGTTTTACTTCTAACTTATGCTATCACCTTCATCATTCAAATTTAAATCAAAAGCTTCGTAAGCTAACATTCAAACAAATTCCGGTCAAGGCTTAATAAGAACAGCTCGAATCGAATCTTACACCCAGTGCCGCTGGTTAAATCCCAGCCGATAATCGTTGTGTTCTCCTCCTACCCCCAAGAGCAAGTTCAGCGAAAACCGGAGATTATCGTATTTTCTAATGGCAAAATTATCCCAGAACACACAGGTCCCAAGGAGTATAAACACACCCTCCCCTACCTTTACTTCAGCAGCGATAACCGTCTCCCTCCTAGAATATCGTGATCTTTCTCTTAGAATAATTGGGGTTCCTCCGGTTCCTTTAATGCTTACCGAAGCGGCACAGGGAAAAAAAACCCTACTCACAGAATGGTTATAAGATGACACCCGGGAGGTCACCACTAAAAGTTGGTCGCCGTCCTCGTTATTCAGTTTATCCTTTATCTGGTCCTTGTTTAAAGAAAGTCCAAAGTCCCGGGAGAGGGTGTTGATACGGTCGGCAATTCTATCCTCATTGTTATAATAGCCGGCGATAATGACCTTATTGCCGCCCTCGATGTATCGGTTTATGAGTTTTGCTTCCATTCTGGTGAAGGGCTTTTCGGGATAATTCAAGACCGCCACGTCATACTTAATTATGTCCTTGAGAGAATTGACCTCCTTAACAACTGCCCCCGATCTTTTAATCTCCGATTTCAGAATGGAGAAATAATAGTGGTCTTCGATTGTAAATTCGAGGTGGGATATATCCCAGGCTATCTTTATTTTTCTGGGCACGACAGTTTTCTTCTAGTCCGTATTGCAGGGAAACCACTTAGATATCCCCTATACCATAACCGAGCGAAAGAATTATAGACGGGCTTACTCTTACCAGCAAGACCAGGGGGCGCGAAGGAAGGTCTAGGACGCATAGAACTACATGTACTTACCTCCTTTATGAAGGGAAGATTCAAATCGGCGGCGGGTGAGCTATCCACTCATCCCACCGCCGGTAGGTCCTGATTTTCGGGTCCATTACTCCAGAAGAACAGAATTAGTTACAGCTTATATCGGAGTGGGCCGAGGCGATAATCACGTTAACCGGGTCGGGAAGTTCGCCTACTCCTGGCACAATTATGTGTAGGGCGTTGACTGTGATATCGCCTACACCGTTGTTAACCGTACGAATCTGCTCATTGATTATGATTTTTGCCGGTCCGATTTGTATTGTCTGATTTGCTGCACCGGTAATGTTAATAGTGTTTCCATTAATTACCAAGTCGGTTATGATGGATTCCCCATTCACTGACGCTTTTCCGTTGACATCGCATTCAGCAGTTGTCTCAGCAGTTATAACCGTAGCAGATGTAATCAGGCCGGCCAAGGACAGATTAAGCTCTAACTCTTCCACCGTAGCCTCGGAACTGCTTTGATTCCCTGCACCCATGGTGGAAGCAGCACCTGTTCCAGAACTGAACACACCGGGTATGTCCAGAATAACACCAGTCTCCTCTAACTTTCCACCTGAGGATGGAAGAGGCCCGGTATCACCCAAAACCACGTTAAGTGCATCTAGAATTGAGACCCTGGCCACTGTTGCTCTACCACTAAATGTATTGGCCTCTTCCGCCGTAGGTAGGGTAAATGCGGCAAGAACCCAGACCAAAGAATCACGCCCGGTTAAGTTACTTTTACTGTCCTTCTTCGATTGTACCTGAACTGTTACCTTGGATACTCCAGCCGGAACCGGGACAGATATAGTTTCGGTGTCCCATTGCGAGCCGTCAGAGGCATCAAGCCTATCAATTAATTTTATAGTCTTAACTAGGTTGCCGCTGGTGTTGAAAGTCTTGATTAAGATAACATCAGGACGGGTCTGTTGAGCGTCCCCTACAAACAAAATCATCTTGGCTATACGGTCAAAATCGGTGGCATTAAATTTGAATGCCTGCGTTTTCGTGGTACTTAGTTCGATTGTTTCTCTCTCAGCACGCGCAAAATCATCTCCATCGCGTATTATAATGATGTCTGACTCATCAGTATCACATACTATATCGGCATATGCCGAGGAAATTACGATATCTGCAACGGTAACAGTACCAACAAGTGGGATATTTGTACTGAGGGTTATGTGTAGTGCATTTACCGTTATTTCTCCTTCGCCTCCCATCGCAGAGCCGGTCTGCTCGTTGGCAACAATCTTTACCTGTCCTAAGCCCGCTATATTCAGGTCGGCTAATACCGTATTTGGTGGAAAGCTTACCGGTATGTTTACAGGGCCTAGAAGAGTGTTAATAGCTAGGTCGGCTATTTCCGAATTGCCGCTCACAGAAGCATTACCATCTGGATCACATATAGCTTCAGCCTCCGCCCTTATAACTGAGGCTCCCACTAGAAGGAGACTTAATAAGTTGAGATTCAGGTTCTGCACCTCGGCTTCGGAAAAACTCTGGCTCCCCGCGCCGATCGTCAATGCACTAGCAGTTCCGGACGTAATCGCACCATTGCCCACGTTCAGGTTTGCTACGCTATCTGAATCGGAGCCGCCTTCCGGTGGAAGTGGACCAGCCGTAACCTCGGTTGTGTCGATTTGAAGGACGGTAAGATTAACAGATGCATCCAAAACCGTCGCTTCGCCGCTGAATTCTGTGGCAATCCCCTGGTCAAAAATTACCAACACGCCTGCGCCGTTGTTGGCAGTAACATCACAATTCAAGCCCTCGACTGTCAGCGTGTTAGCCCCCGGTGTAATGAGACCGGTAATATCCGACCTGAAGCTCCTGCTGGGAAACTGGTTGTCGGGGTTCGGGCCCCCTATCTTTTGACCCACGACATTAATGTTTCCATTAACAATAACATTTTTGTCTTCGTTCCCCCGGCATTCCCAGTAAAGGAGCGCTTGTTTAACGACTGAATCCTCGGGAACATTGACGTTAATAGTTCCGGGCTGAGTAATTAACCCGGTACCGGCAGCGGTCATTCCAGTGCCGGACTGAATAGTTATACTTGGCTTCCCTAATGTTTCCGTCCCGTTTGCCCAAACCCTGTTTGTTTGAGCCGCCGGCATGAAAACACACATTAACAACAATAAAGTTAGAACCCATGTTTTCCTCATGGTCTCGTACCTCCTTTAAAATGGTATGGGTACATTTATAAAAAATTAGGCAGGTCAAAACAATTGGGCTTAGGTAGTATTTTGGGAAGAAATTCGGGAATACCCGGGAAGCATCTTATGCTGAAATAGCTAGTAAGAAGGTCTAAGGAAAGTACTAGTACCGAAGTAAGACCAAAGCTTAGGCATCATCCTTTTTTGATATAGTTGACTCTTCTGCCGCACTCCGGAATGTTGCATACTTTCCCCAAAAATAAACTATGATGTTGAAGTGATGACCAGGACCACTCGACGATGTCCGGTGAAAGGCAAAGACAGGCTTTTAGACTCTGACAACCTAAGCCTCAGGGCACTTTTATGAGTTAACTGCTCCCATTCCTTGAGTCCGTTCGGTCCTCTCATAAGGATAATCTTTCCGTTCTCACCAAGATATGGGATACTCAGTTTAGCCAGGTCTTCAAGTTTACCCACCGCTCTTGAAACCACGAATTGAAAATGGCTTCTCGGAACGCTGTTATTAACATCCTCCGCCCGGCCGCACACGGCCTCGATCCCGGTTAAACTCAGTTTTCTAATTGCCTCTCGCATGAAAAAAACCTTTTTACTCGCCGAATCGAGAAGTGTTATGATTAAAGTAGGCATCACGATCTTGAGTGGGATACCGGGAAAACCAGCCCCGGAGCCAATGTCGAGCAATCTTGAACCCTCGGAAATGAACGGCAGGATGGTCATGGAATCGAGAAAATGATTTATTATGATATCCTCATCATCCCTAGTTCCGGTAAGATTAATTTTCTTGTTCCAGAATTTAAGGTTATTCAAATATTCGAGAAAAAGACTGACCTGGGCCGGCGTTAGCAATACTCCCAATTCCCTGGCCCCGGCTGTTAAAACCTCTTCCGTCCTCACCGGAGTTCCCTGATTAAAATAGGATGGCCTGCCACTATTTGCGGCTTGCCCCTATACATCTTCACCCTGCCTACAACTTCAACCGGCTTTCCCGGATAATATTTCTCCGGCACTATTCCGAAGAAATCAAAATTTCCCCAATCACCCGAGAATATGACCACGTCCATTTCATTTTCCATCTCTAGAACTATCACTTTATCCGATTTTCGAAAATCGGTTATTTTACCCCTTACCACCACCCGTTGCCCGATATAACGGGATGCCTGGGATGGCTTGATCAAGAATCGGACATTTTCATCAGGCGGCTTAAACCCTCTATGATCTCCCCAGATTCCCTTTCTTCCCCGCCTTGCCTGCTCCTCTGCCTCATAGATGATTCTCTCGTGTTTATCATTGGGCTTTATTATGAAAGCCCTGGCCAGGCCGCTTCTGACCATTTCTTGGTTGACAAAAAGTTCGTCTACATAAACATAAGCCAACATTCTCCCGTAATAGTCATACTTCTCTTCATCAAATTCTAATCGAACTGTCTTACCGCCAACAAGGCTTTCGTTAAATCTCTTAGCCTCAAGAGAAAGGGGGTCTCCTGGCGATTCCTCAGTGGGAATCTCCGGAGCGTCTATTGCTAGATACCTGACCTGGGTATTAACACCTTCGAGCACAATCGTATCGCCATCAATCACGCTCAATACCCTATGTTTACCGGTAGTAGTTAACCCGAACCTTGATCCGGTTTTAACAAAAAATAGAAATAATGCTAGGATTAAGGCGAGAAATAAATATAGCCCTTTTCGACTTTTAAGAAGAGCTGTTTTTTTTTGAGTAAAACCAAAGGAGTCGACATTGCTCAAACCTTATATATTAGAGTTTGAACCGTAGAATCGCCCCGATCCCTTCTATTTTTTTCTTGGCGTCCTGGTCGAAAATCACCTCCACCTCGGCACCCTGCCCCAGCGCTTCCTCAATAGCCTCATCCACGATATCCTCCACCGGTATAGGGGTTTTCCCCTCCGGACAAAGGCTATCCCTTTTCTCCCAGACCAAAACACCGGATTCCGGGCAAATAAACCCTGATTGAATAAACCCTTCCGCTACTATTAGTACCCTCACCTGTCCCATCATAAGGGCCTTTAAAGAAGATTCTAGCCCATTTACTGCAAACCCCAGATGAAGCTTCTCTTCAAACTCTTTAATTATCCTGGCTTCGTTTCTACGTTCCATAGAATCCAAGAGCTCGAGCGATTTCTCCACGATTTCATCAAACTTGGCTGAGTCTATATCTTCTAACACAAACGAACCCAGAGACCTTTCCTTCAGATAAGTGTGGATATGATGAGAGAAATCGGTGATGACCGATTCGGCGCCGCCTATTACCAACCAATCAAACTTATTCTCCTTGTAATAGCCGAATAATTTATCGGATACGTATCTAAAATGCTGCTGAATTTCATTCTCTATCTTTCTCTGGAAGCCGTATTCGCCAAGGCCATGGGGCACTTCGCCACCTCCGACTGCGGGCGACACTCGTTGTTTGAATTTCCCTTCCTGCGAGCGGAATTTAGTGCTGCGAGTGGCTTCCGGATAAAAATAACCAGCCACCTCACTTGCTCCATTTAATCCTATTCGGAAAAGCCGGGCTTTTTTACGGTCTATTATCACCACCGCTATATCCCCAAACTCATCGCTGATTGTAACCAGTTGCCTAATAAGTGGAGACCAATCTACAACTAACCGATTGCGGTATAGCAAGGGCAGCTTGAACACTTCCCAAACATCTGCGCCAGTGGAGGAAAATAGTGCTATACCTCTGCAACCGGTGATCTGGTCTGTGTTTTCGATATAGCCAGCGATTTTTTTTAAATCAGACTCTACTGACTCAATGGCTTGCTTGGTAAAGCCACCTTTGTCTAATCTATCCCTTTGTTCCTTTATGAGATTTTTCAAGGTTATTCTGTATTTAAAATTCTCTCTCTCTTTTGGTCCCAGTTTCAAATAAAGAGAGGTAATTGGATATTCTTTGCTTTTAAACTCCAAGAGTTTATTGACCCTGCTTTCAAAATTCATAAGTATCCCTCCTTAGGAAAAATTAGCTTACATGTAAGCGGAAAAGAAGTAAAACTTTCTATGTTATTCCATTCACTTTTTGTATTTCCCTATCTTCTATCCTCCTCAGGAGCACACTGGCATAACTCCCCGAGGGCAGAAAAAAAGATAAAGTGAGCTTGAATTTACCCTTATAGATTTCGTCGGGAAAAATGTCAGAAATTTCCAATTCCTCCGGGAAAACGATGAGTTTTCTAGGTGCCGATTTGAAGAAAGCCCTTTTTAGCTTTTTTAACCTAAATTCTTGAATAGCTATTCCCTCTCTTGAAAGCACCTTCTCTGCAATTTCTTTCGTTGAATTTTCCGAGAATTCTACCTTGTGGTCTATCAGAGGAATCTCCATCTTTATAAACCGGTCAAACAGCTTATCCGGAAGCTTCTTGTAAAAGACCATCTCCCCGGGTTTGTAGCGAAATCTTATTAACTCAACCCCATTCAAATCCGTCTTGATGAATTCCGATGCCATCTCGTTCCATAAATAACTTTGATAGGCAGCCACGTAAAGAAAAAGCAGCCTGGGATTTATCATGTTTATAGCGTTTAGAAAGGCCCCGGGATGGTCTCTCAAATAAGAAATTATGGCCCTTACTCTATTACGTCCAGCAACTCTCAGGCACTCATCCCAGTCTCCCCAATGGCTGAGAACAAACCTCTTGAATTTCTTGTCTACAGCTCTATCCTCGGTTGACCAGCGGGAAAGATAAAGCTTCAAGGCTCCCTCGTAATCTTCATGAATCAGGAGCTTTGCTAAAAATTCCCCTCCATGTCTTACCGAACCGAATCTTTGCTCTCCAAAATAGTTTGGAAACCCGTATTTGGAGACTTGGTCTAGGCTGATAATTATATTCTCGACCGAATCTTTTTCTAAATCCCTTAGCGTAAGTCTAAACTTATTCTTGCTGAGCAAATCCGGCCCTACCGGACGTGTGGAACGACCGAGCGGGCTCAATCCGAAATTTCTCTCCTTAATTGCCCTTGCCTCTCTGACTCTCATGCTCAAGTATTGAGTTGTATGAGCATATTTGTCTTTCAACCCGGCAAAACTTATGTCCCGATCCGGTATTTTGTATCTCCTGGCGAGCAACTCCACTACCTCAAGCGTAGAAAGTCCTCTCTTTTCTAATTTATAGATAACGTAAGAACCCTCCGGCGTAAATTCGGGAAGCTCCAAAAACTCTTCGACCACAAAATCCTCTGGACGCGACTTTATTTTCATCTAGGATCACTGCCGCCCAAAAATAATTAGAAACCAACATTCACACTCGTGAAACAAGGCCTTTAGATAGATAAAAACATCTTTTTAAAATCAGGTTCCGTTCTTTTATGTTTGATATGCAAGTCCCCGTCCTAACATGTGTTTTATTATTTGTCCGTCATTGAAGTCATTTAATTGCCGATCAAAACTCGAAATCCGAGACTGATTTTAAATCCCCCCCTCTACGTCGTTAAGCAATTCAGCAACCTGAAGCCCTTCATCCTCTTCCGATATTGTGGAGGTCTTGATCGCTTTCCTCCCAAAGGTGAGAAACCCGGTATGACTGACCATCCTCTCATACGGCCTGGTTTTGCCGAGACGAACGAGCATCCGGCGAACCAGAACCTCCAAAGTTTCGATGTAAACAAAACCATGTTCGCTCAAACTCTCCACCGTTTTTTCTACCTGATTGTATGTAGGGGACAAACTAGTTATTCTTCCACCGCCCCGGATCGAGCGCGCGGCAGCAGGAATCCCTTCCCAGGGAGAAGGAAGGTCAAGCACCACCACGTCCACATCCGATTCATCAAACCCCTGTCCTACCTCTCTCGACTTGAATTCCACGTAATCGGAATAGCCCGCCTCATATACGTTTCTCCTGGCATTTTCCAGAAAATCCTCTCTTCTGTCATACGCATACACTTTCCCCGCCGGAGCTACTGCGCTGGCCAGGGCAATGGTGAGAGCACCCGAGCCCGAGCCACATTCGATTACCCGTGTCCCCGACCGGACCCCGGTCTTAAGCAAAATCATAGCCGCATCCTTGGGATAAATTATCTGAGTGTGTCTCCTTACCTTCATCATCTTATCCTCGAGCGTCGGTTCCAGGAGAATGAACGGCTTTCCCATCTGCGAATAAATAACCTCGCCATATCTCTTGCCAATTGCGTCCCTGAGCGCAATATTACCGAGATGGGTCCCAAAGATTTTTTCCTCATTTACTCTGATAAGAAAGGTTTTACCGTCCGAAGACAGAAGGAAAACGAAATCGCCCGATTTTATCTCCATATCAACCGGAAGAGTAAATAATAAAGCCACGCTTTTCAAGGTAGACGCTTAACCACTAAGACACAAAGGCACCGAGTGAGAGAATGGATTTTTTGAAAAGTACCCAAGTATCCGTAAGCCAGGAGAAAAAACTTCTGAATTCCGACTCCTGACTTCTTTCCCCTGGATTCTAACTTTGTATCTTAGTGTCTTTGTGGCTAAGCGTGTGAAAACCTTGTTCAGTTTCAAAGATGGTAAAAATCAAAAAGCCGATGAACACAAAACTGGCGGAGGTTAGATACATGCCATCAAACCCGAAATTCTTGGCAATAACTCCAAAGCCGAATGTAAGAATGTTTGTTCCGATGCTGAAGCTGGCGTTGAAAGCCCCCATAACCTTACCTCTTTCGTCTGGACCGGCCTTGTCTATAACCAGGGCACTTAAAGTCGGATAGAGCATCCCATAGCTGATGCTGAAGAGGAAAGATATTAACACCGTCTCGTAAACCGAATTTATGAAGATCATAGCCACTAGGGATAGGGAGAAACAAAGGAGGCTTGGAGAGGCCACTTTTTTCCTTCCAAACACGTCCGAAATCCCTCCTCCGAAAACCCTGATTGCGGCAATCGTTACCGTATAGGTAATAAAGAAATAAAAGACATCCAATCCTTTGGGCTTGAGAAAAGCAGACACAAAATTCAATATGGACCCGAATCCACCGGCCAGAATGAGGTTTGTAAGAAGCGGTATGGCAAACTTTCTGGAAAAAGCCAGGCGGAAAAAACCAAGGCCGTAACGGTCCTTGGACTGCTTAAAATCGGCGTCCCTGGTAGGATAGACCAGTATAATGGCAATCAGGCTGAATGACGAGGCATATATAAAGAAGGAGCGAAACCCGAGATACTCTATCACACCCTCTCCAACAGTCGGCCCCAGGGCATAAGATGCAATAGTAAACGCCCCGAACAGGCCGAGCCCCTGCCCTCTCCTTGCTTCCGGGACAAAATCGGCGGCAGCGGTGCCGGAAGAGGTGAAAAAGAAGGCGAACCCTACTCCTTGAAGTAACCTCAATAGATAGAAAACGTAGCTTAGCTCGGTGATCAGGAGATAACCGAGCGAAGATAGATACATGACCAAGGCGCCGAAGAGCATGAATCTCCGCCTTCCGTATTTATCGATGAGAAACGATACGAGCGGAATCGAGCCAAGGGAAGTGATGCCAAAAGAGCCCATGATAAAACCGATGTTTGCTTCGTTCCCTCCAAGGCTCTTTATGAATAACGGGAGAAGAAAGAAGGAAGAAAAATTACAGAAAAAGAAAAAATTGGCGATGGTTATTAACGTAAAATTTTTAGTCTGAGTCTTGTCCAGTCCGGAAATCATCTAGAACCTTCACATCCAAAATTTCAAGCGTTAATCCTGATTAAATAAGGAATGTTCGATGTAGGCAAAGAGTATATAGGATTTTTGACAAAGGTTAATGCCATGTATATATTTTTTAGGTTTATTTTGAGCCGTTAGCTCAGGCTGGTAGAGCATCTGCCTTTTAAGCAGAGGGTCGCAGGTTCGAGTCCTGCACGGCTCATTTTATTTTGGAATTCGGATTTATGATTTCTGAAAAAATTTTTTTAAATCCGAAATCCGCAATCGCCAATCTGCAAATCAGTGTCCCCGTCGTCTAGCTCGGCCTAGGACACCGCCCTTTCAAGGCGGTAACACGGGTTCAAATCCCGTCGGGGACGCCAGTGATTAGAAGGATTCACAAACTACTAGCGTTACCTCCCCTCTTCCATGTCTGTAAATTTGTCAGTAACTGAGTAAGAAATTTGGGCTAAGATGTCAGTAGCTCTCTTTACGCTATTCCGGTTGAACATACCTTTCAGTTATTCTAATAAAAAATGGTTGCGTCTCCTTTTTTCTTCTTTTTCAGACCAGCTTGTAGAGAAAGGAGATTAGTTTATTCATTTAATATAAGTGAGTTATTATGTATATAGTTGTACACTAGAAAAATTAAATAGTTTGGCTATAATTTGAAGCACAACTGGGGAGGGTCAAAAGCACGAATAAGTTTTATGTTTTCATAATTTTTTTTATACTACTACTTTCCTACAGACTGCTAGCTTCTGCTGCCGAACCCGAAGTTAAATATAGTGACCTCGACGGAAGCTATCTTCTTCGTTCTTCTTCCGATATGATACCAAAGGTCGTCTACCCACTACGTCCCCTAGCCTATAGTCATAATTTATCCAGTAAGAATAATGGTAGTTTCTTCTCTCAAAGCCTGAGCATAAAAACGAGGAATTTAAGGCCATCCAAGCCGGGAGACCTACTGACCCCAAAATCCTTAGCCGTAGAGAACAAGTTCACTATCTCGCAGGCACTTAATATTCAGGGTAATTTTGAGAGTGTAATACCAGAAAACATAGACTCGGAGATAGAAGATTACTCACTTCGAATAGGCTCCTCCGTTAAGACCAAAGACTTCAGGGCGGGTGCCGCATACCGGAGGAGGGTTCCCACATTACTAGAAGAGAGCCAGGGCTTGTTCTTTAACCTCGACTATCAACCGTGGAGGTTTGTTTCTCTCAGCACGAACGTAGATAGACAGTGGGCGGACACCGATAATAAGATAAGCCACGGTCTATTCAGGTTGTCGATTAGCCCTCTCAGCTTCGCCTCAGTAGTTACAGGAATGGAATTTAACGACGGAGATTTCTACACAAAAACTCTGACCACAGAGATAAGAAAAATCTGGGATGATATAGAAACCTGGATGAAGGGAGGATTAATTTATAAAGAAGCAAAAGCCGACGAAAATCGACATTTTGCCGAGTTTGGTCTTAATTATGGTCCCTCCAGAAATTTCCACCTTCAGTTCAACAATGGCTACGAGAAATGTAATTCATTCAATAACAGCGCCGAGCTGATAAAATTCGGCGGAGGGATTAACTTCAAGCTGCCCCTGCCCACGGGCATGGAATTTCAAAACTCCCTGAACGTGGATAAGGCAATAGAAGAAGAGGATATAAACTATCAATTCCTGTCCTCGATAACCATTCCCAGGTCTTGAATCCCATTCCCTGTTCTTTCTCCAATGCTCGGAATAGCCTTATGAGAGAAATTCCTGAGCGGTAGGGGAAGCACGGGGGCCCGGGAAGAGCTATCCCCTTATATTCTTACTTCTATAAAATAGTTATACATGTTAGAATTAATCTACATATTTACCGCATGCAAAATACAGGAATTCCGTGATTGATGTGTGCTCCAAGATTCGAGACAATTAGATAAAATTATCATTACTAGATTCATATAGGTGGTCTTTTACGGGAGAAGAGAGAAAAGGAGTAGCAGGCCCGAAAGCTTTAAAATATAATCAGGGATCAAACCGTTAAACATGAATCAACCCGTCCGAACACTACTAGCTTCAAACTCAAGGTTCTTCCTTGAAGGAATACGGAAGATTCTGGGGAATGAAAAGGGTATAAAAATAGTAGCCGAGGCTTTAAATCGCGAGGAGATGGAAAAGCATCTTATCTCCTTAAAGCCCAGGCTTCTACTCCTTGACAATAGGACACTAAGCCTGGATATCCATGAACTCCTTAATTTAACCGGCAAAAATGGCCTCGATGTAAGGGTCATTGTTTTAGGAAAGAACATCGAAGAAGAGCCGGTGTTGCCGAATATTCTCTACATAGGCAGGGAAACGAGTTCCTCAGAACTGATAAGGGCTATAAAGGAAACCCATGACAAAAACACCCAGAACAATAGGAAGAACGAAATTCCGGAAGCCCTGCCCATTCTATATGTCCCTGATATCGTAGAGCTCACCGAATCGGCTTACGGTAGAAGTAACGAAAGGAAAAAACAGATTGGGAGGGAGAACCGGTCATCCGTAGAAGCATCAACACCGATTCGAGAAGAATCAGAGGAAATCACTCAGCCTCGCACGGAGGCGGGCAGCACAAAGAAACATCTTCAAGAAGAAAGGGAAATACCCGGTAGAGAAATAAACCTCCATGAAAAAAGGTATGAAGAGAATTGGAAACTCCTCAGTTTGCCGTACAGGCAGCTCAGTCATCCGGCCACATGGAAGAGAAGAATTTTATCCTCTTTTTCCAGAGAAGTTAACCGGGTAGTTGTGCTTCTTCTCCTGATATCCGGATTTACATACATCGGTTCCAATTACTTCGACGGGAGAGCGGAGCTTGCCAGATTCATAAGGGAGCTTATATCTCCCATAACTACTTCAAAGATTAAATCCGATATCGAAACCAACCTGGGTAAACTATGGGAGCAGGGTTATGAGGATATTAAACTAAGCGTTATAAAGGGCAAAGCTGTATTAAGAAGCAAAGCTTCCGCCGTGGGTGATAGTGCTCAAACCCAGCTTATCCAGAAAGTTGAATACGGTAAAGCTAATCACCTCAACGGCCGGTTCACCCTTAAAACGCTGATGGACCAGATCCTATTTCCTCCCACCGATTCCAGTGTTAAATCCAATATCGAAACCGAGCTGTGGAAAAAAGGCCATAGAGATATAAAAGTAACCGTTACGGACGGAAAAGCCGTGGTGAGCGGGAAAGTCACCACCCAGGAAGACCGCCAAGCCATCCAGAACATTGCAGAAAATGTCCCGGGGATAAAGCAAGTTGAAAACGGCATAGTGGTGGAGGAAATAATAAGCGACCAAAAAATCGCTTCCGGGATCAGAAAGGAATTAGATGATAAAGGGTATAAGAACATAGAGGTAACCGTCATTAACCGAAAAGCCATATTGAGTGGGACACTGTCCAACCAAGATGAGAGCAAAGTAATAAAGGATATCGCCATAAATATCGAGGGGGTGGAAACCCTAGAAGATAACCTGAAAATCCAGCCCAAAAAAGAGAAACGGCGCATAGTAAAAAGGGTAAGTACAATTAAAAAAGACCGTCATCTTGCTTATCACGACAATATCGCTTTCACAGACAAAACACATACAGAGACTAAAAGCGAATGGAAAATCAGGAAGTAAACTCAAACTAATAATGGCAAGTCAGGCAATCCTTTAGCTGGGTAAGCTCTTTCTTATCCCTGGCGTTTTCTTCGTGACATCCTATGCACCAGCCCATCTCCAGTTTCTGAACCCGGTATACTATATCCATCTTCTCCACCTCTCCGTGGCAGGTTTTACACCCAAACCCGCGAAGAACGTGCCGTTTATGACTGAAATGAACGAATTCGGGCAGATAATAAACCCTCACCCATGGAATAGATTCCTTTTGGCCCAGGTAGTGGAAGTCCTTTGAGTACTCTTCCCCGTCTAATACTCCCTTTTCCTGACTCTTCTCCCAATACTCCCTCAACTTTTCAATTTCCCCTCGAATATTTATAGCCTTCTTCCCGAAATAGTAATCAGCATCCTGTCCGGCAATTATCAAATGGCATCCCATACACTTCTGAATGGAGGGCATCCCCGCCATCGGGGATTTCGTAACATAGCTGTGACAGTACTGACAAGGGATTTGGTTCTGCCCCGCATGTATTTTATGGCTGAAAAAGACAGGCTGTTGCGGCGCCTCAATCCTGATTGCCACGACATATATATAAACGGCCAGAAACATAAGAACAGGCAGGAGAATAATTAAAGTCCGTCTGCTCATCTCTCTACGCTGGTTTTATTACGGCTTTCCCAGGATGTCAAAAGTAACACTTTTCTCCTTATCGGTAAGGAGCTTTCATCTCATCAAATTTCATTTTTTCCCGTATCCGTAAGTCCAGTCCTTTACAACCGGTATCTCCTTGAAATTCTCGTGCGGCGGGGGCGATGACACCTGCCATTCTAATGACAGGGAATTATATGGGTTGGCCGGAGCCTCCTCACCGTCAAAAAGCCCTCTTACCAGGTTTACAAACATAATGAACATGCCTATAGCCAGAACCCAGGAACCGATAGTCGAAACGAGGTTAAGCAAATAAAAATCGGAAGGGTAGTCGGCGTACCTCCTAGGCATACCCTGAACCCCCAGAATAAACTGGGGGAAGAATGTAATGTTGAACCCGGCAAATATGAGCCCCCAGGCCGCCCGGGCCATCTTTTCGTTAAACATCTTCCCAAACATCTTCGGATACCAAAAATGAAGCGCAGCAAAGAAACCCATCACCGTCCCGCCTATCATCACATAGTGCATATGGGCAACCACAAAATAGGTATCATGAAGATGAACGTCGGCGGCAAGTGCACCGAGGAAAACACCGGTGAGCCCACCAATGGTAAATAGGAATATAAGAGAAAGCGCGTAGAGCATCGGGGATTTCAGGTCTATCGAGCCTTTATACAGAGTGGCCACCCAATTGAAGACCTTAATGGCCGTAGGTATGGCCACCAGCATGGTAAGGAAAGAAAAGATAGTCGCGGCAACTTCCGACATGCCGCTTACAAACATATGATGAGCCCAAACAAGAAAACTGATGAATGCTATAGCCAGAAGCGAATACGCCATGACTTTATAGCCGAATATGGGCTTTCGGGCAAAGACCGGTAGCACCTCCGAGATTACCCCGAAAGCGGGGAGTATCATGATATAGACGGCGGGGTGAGAATAGAACCAGAAGAAGCTTTGAAACAAAATGGGGTCTCCGCCCTTTGCCGGGTCGAAGAAACCGATGCCCAGAACCCTCTCCGCAATGAGAAGTAGCAGGGTAATACCTAAAACCGGAGTAGCCAGGAGCTGGAGGATAGCAGTTGCGTAAATAGACCATACAAAGAGAGGGAGCCTGTTCCAGGTCATACCCGGCGCTCTCAACTTGTGTGTGGTCACGATAAAGTTAAGCCCGGTAAGAATGGAGGAGAAACCTACGACAAAAATTCCCAGGGTGATCGTAATCACACTCGTTCCTGATTGTACGCTATAAGGGGTGTAATATGTCCAGCCGGTATCCGCAGGTTGAGAAAGGCCAAAGAGTATAATGAGTGTGCCCAGCAGGTAAATCCAGTAGCTCCCCAGATTAAGGCGGGGAAAAGCCACATCCCGTGCCCCTATCATCAGTGGGAGAAGAAAATTCCCCAGGGTTGCGGAAATACCAGGCACGATGAAAAAGAAAACCATACTGGACCCGTGAAACGTGAAGAGTACATTGTAAGTATGAGGGTCCACAATTTGTTTATGCGGCGACATAAGCTCGAACCTCATCAGGAGCGCCACACTGCCAGCCAGAATAAAGAAAGCAGTTATGGAGACAAGGTACATGATGCCTATGCGTTTATGGTCGGTGGATAGAATCCAGGAGAGTAATCCCTTCTCCTCCAGGTACGGAACAGATAACGCCTCATGAACAATGTGATTTGCCATAATCTCCCCTTACCGGCTTAAACGCTGTTCTTTTTGCATTGGTGAGTATTAACCGCGAAGTCACTTTATCCGTCTTGTTTAGATTTTTCTGTGTCTTTTTTTTGATGCTGGAGACCCATCCACTGCTGGAGCAGGTGCACACCCCGCAATATGATTACCACTAAAACAGTGCTGCCCATCGCCAGTGAAATTTGAGACAGTGCCACGCATATTCCTACCGCTGCAACAAACAGTATAGAAGCAGCAGTGGTAAGCCCTGCGATATTATCGGAACCACGACGTATAATTGTTCCCGCTCCTAGAAAGCTGACCCCAGTTATCACTGCCTCGATAATTCGAATTGGGTCCGATTGGAGCATATTATTAGGCAGATTTTGGTCGAAATGCCGCACCATAATATCGCCAAGTGAGACCAATAAAGTAGATGCGCCACATACCAGCATGTGCGTACGCAATCCCGCAGGTTTATCAGCTATCTCTCGATCAATCCCGATCACCGCACCCAGCAGCATCGCCAGCACAACGTAGGCCAGTGTTTGGAGCTGAAATTGATTGTATAGAACGCCAAATTCCATAAAAAATGCTTTTAATTGACCAGATTAAGAACGAGTTTATTTATCGGCGGCGTCTTCTGCTTTGTCACCGGCTTCTTCCATGGCCTCTCCCGCCTTCTCACCCGTTTCCTCCGCCTTTTCACCGGCGTCCTCGACTGCCTCGTCTATCTTCTCACCAGCACGTTCGGCGGGCCCTTCTTCCGGGCAGCCGTTGAGCCCGACGATGAAGAATGCCGTGATAAAAATTAAAAAGAGCTTTTTAATGATAAACATATCAATCTCCTTAATTTAAAAACACTATGCTGAAAACACAAACAGCCTAGCGGGCTACCCCCAGAATACCGATCACGATCAAATATATAGCAACGATGTAGTTCAATAACCGGGGCATGAACAGGATCAATATGCCTGCTATTAAAGACACTACTGGTTCTAAAGCGAGATTAATCTGCATATGTATCACCTCGTTATCGATTTAGTCAACTGATCATCAGCC